>NZ_JAYSGF010000021.1:0-82785 GCF_041912965.1 Chromobacterium sp.
GCTCCACCGTGGGCAGCGCCAGCCTGGGCGGCATGAAGTTCATGCACGAGATGGGAGACCTGCCCATCCCCGGCGTGGAGCACATCGGCGAGCCCTACTGGTTCGCCCACGGCGGCGGGCTGAGCCCGGAAGCGTTTGGCCGTCAATGCGCGCAAGAGCTGGAAGACAAGATTCTGGCGCTGGGCGCCGACAAGGTGGCCGCCTTCGTGGCCGAACCCTTCCAGGGCGCCGGCGGCATGATCTTCCCGCCGGACAGCTATTGGCCGGAAATCCAGCGCATCTGCCGCCAATACGAGGTGCTACTATGCGCCGACGAAGTGATAGGCGGCTTTGGCCGCACCGGGGAATGGTTCGCCCACCAGCATTTCAACTTTCAACCGGACACGCTCAGCATCGCCAAGGGCCTGACCTCCGGCTACATCCCCATGGGCGGCCTGGTACTGTCGCGCCGCATCGGCGAAACGCTGGTGGAGCAAGGCGGCGTCTTCGCCCACGGCCTGACCTACTCCGGCCACCCGGTGGCCGCCGCGGTGGCGCTGGCCAATCTGGGCGTGCTGCAAGACGAAGGCCTGGTCGAGCGCGCCAGGACGGACACCGGCCCCTATCTGCAAACCTGCCTGCGCGAGGTATTTGGCCAGCACCCGCTGGTGGGCGAAATCCAGGGCGCCGGCCTGGTGGCGGCCTTGCAGTTCTGCCGCGACAAAGCCACACGGCAGCGCTTCGCCGACGAAACCGACATCAGCTGGCGCTGCCGCAGCATAGGCTTTGATGAGGGCGTGATCCTACGCTCCACGCTTGGCCGCATGATCATGGCGCCGGCGCTGGTGATCAGCCGGAGCGAGATCGACGAACTCATAGACAAGACCCGCATCGCAGTGGACCGCACCGCTGAGGAGATGGACCTGCGCTAGAGGGATGGATGAGCGCGCGGCTAGGCCAGGCGGCGGCCTGGCCTTTTCATTTGAAAACCTGGAAAAATCTGACGAGAAACCCGCCAAGCCAAGCCATTCCCCACTTGGAACAGCTTTGCATCAACCGACGTCGCCTCTATTCAGCGGAATAAGCCAGCCTGTCCCTGAGACGGGCGATGATGTCCATTCGCTCATGCAAGACGGCAAGAATCAAAGCCGGACCGTTCACCCGAGGAAGACAGAAAATGTAATGGCGCCCAACCGCCTTCACCCTTAGGCCGGGAAGCAGCGAAGTCATATCCTTGAACACCCCTTTGCCAGTTGCCACAGCGGCGGCAGCCTTCTCGATTTGCTCGATATAGGTCCGACACTGCGAATCGCCCCAGTGCTTAGCGGTGTAGCGAGCGAGCTCTCGAATATCGGCGGCGGCGCTCTTGGTAAGGATATAAGGCCTGCTCACGCAGACTTGCTCGATGCCAGCGCTTCACCGGCAATATCGGTGATGCTGCGGTCGATCACCTCCCCGCTCTGAGCCTCGGCCATGCGGAGGGCCAACAGCGCTTTCAAATCTTCAAGCGCCTGGCCCTCGTCGGATGCCGAAGGAAACAGCCGCTCAAGAGCGTACTGCTTGATCGTTTTACCTTGCAACGCGGCCGCGGCCTTGAGAGCCTGGTGCTGCTGCTCGGTCACATCAATGGTCAAACGACTCATGGCCTGTTACTCCAGATAGATAGCTCGGTACCACATTATCACAAATGTGTTTTTGTGGATGAACAAACGGCCAAAGTCCCCTCAGGGCGTCCCTCGTCGGCAGCGCCTCCCAATAATTGCAAACACAGCTCACGCACCGCCTCCGCCTTGCGCGTCAGCCTCAAGGCCTGCGGCCAGGCCAGCATGATGGGCAGCCGCGGCACCTCGTCGGCAATGTCCAGGCAGGCCAGCTTGCCGCCGCCGTAAGCCAGGTCCACCTCCGGCCGCAAATTGAGCAAGGCGTAGCCGAAGCCCGCCGCCACCAGCCCGCGCGCCAGCTCGAAATTGATGGTGCGCAGCCCCACTTTCGGCTCCAGCCGCTGCTGCCGGAACAAGGACAGGAAATACTCGCGGCTGTGCGGCAGGTCCAGCAGCACCAAGGGCTCCGCCGCCAGCTCCGCCAGCGACACCTTGCCGCGCCCGGCCAGCGGATGATCCGCCGCCACCAAGGCGTAAGGACGCGCGCCGGACAGCGGCAACTTGTGCAAGCCCTCCGGCAGCCCCAGGTCATAGGCCAAAGCCAGCTCGATCCGCCCGTCCGCCAGCGCCTCCCGCAGCTGCCGAGCGTCGCCCTCCAGCAAATCCACCTCCAGCTCCGGGTAAGCGTCGCGCAAAGCGGACAACAGCCGCGGCAGCAAGATGGGCGCGATGGTGGTGAAACAGCCCAGCGCCACCCGGCCGCGCAAAGACTGGCTGATCTCCTGCGCTTGCGGCGTCAACTCCTCCGCCTGCTTCAGCAACTGACGCGCGGCGGCGATGAAGCTGCGCCCGGCCGGCGTCAGCGACACGCCGCGCGCGTGGTGACGCATGAACAGCTGCAGGCCGAACACATCCTCCAGCTGGGCGATGGCGCTGGACACGCCGGGCTGCGACGTGTGCAGCGCCTTGGCCGCCTCAGTGACGCTGCCGTGATCCGCCACGGCGACCAGATAAGCCAACTGCCTCAGGGTGTATTGCATAATTAAAAATTATCCAATGTAGAAGATATAACTATTTTCCGTATCCAGACTGGCTTCGTAGACTGCCCTTGTCAAGCACGCGACAGGAGGCGTCAAGATGGCAATCGAAACGACAGACACGCTGATCATCGGCGCCGGCCAGGCCGGCATCGCCATCAGCGAACACCTGAGCCGCCACGATGTGCCCCACATCGTGCTGGAGCGCCACCGCATCGCCGAACGCTGGCGCAGCCAGCGCTGGGATTCGCTGGTCTGCAACGGCCCGGCCTGGCATGACCGCTTTCCCGGCCTGGAATTCGCCGGCCTGGACCCGGACGCCTTCGCGCCCAAAGAGCGGGTGGCGGACTACCTGGCCGCCTACGCCCAAAAATTCAACGCGCCCATCCGCACCGGGGTGGAGGTGCTGAAAGTCAGCCGCCACCCGGACCGGTCCGGCTTCATCGTGGAAACCTCGGCCGGCGCCTTCCAGGCCGAACGCGTGGTGGCCGCCACCGGCCCCTTCCAACAGCCTGTCATCCCGGCCATCGCGCCCAAGGACGACGCGCTGACGCAAATCCACTCCGCCCACTACCGCGCGCCGGAACAGCTGCCGGAGGGCGCGGTGCTGGTGGTGGGGGCCGGTTCCTCCGGCCTGCAGATCGCCGACGAATTGCAAAGCGCCGGCAAGCGCGTCTATCTCTCCGTGGGCGCGCACAACCGCCCGCCGCGCGCCTACCGCCAGCGCGACTTCTGCTGGTGGCTGGGCGTATTGGGCGAATGGACCGCCACCGCCCCCAAACCGGACGCCGCCCACGTCACCATCGCCGTCAGCGGCGCGCGCGGCGGCCACACCGTGGACTTCCGCGCGCTGGCGCAACAAGGCCTCACCCTGCTGGGCAGCGCCCAAGCGTTTGAACGCGGCGTGGCCCGTTTCGCCCCGGATCTGGCCGACAACCTCGCCCGCGGCGACGCCAACTACCTGGCCCTGCTGGCGGCGGCGGACGCCTATATCGAACGCAACCGGCTGGACCTGCCGGAGGAGCCGGCCGCGCACCATATACCGCCGGACCCGGAATGCGTGACCCGCCCCATCCTTGAGCTGGACCTGGCCGCGGCCGGCGTCGCCAGCATCGTCTGGGCCACCGGCTACGCCGCGGATTACAGCTGGCTGCAAGTCCCGGCCTTCAACGAACAGGGCCAGCCGCAACACCAGCGCGGCGTGTCCAGCGAGCCGGGCATCTACTTCCTGGGCCTGCCCTGGCTGTCCCACCGCGGCTCCTCCTTCCTCTGGGGGGTATGGCACGACGCCCGTTTCATTGCCGACCACATCGCCACCCAGCGCCAATACGCCACCTACCGCGACGCCGGCCAGCGCGCACAACCCTAACGGAGCCCGCCATGACCCACACCCGCATCCGCCCGTTCAACACCCGGCAAACCTATCCGGAGCAAAATCTGGACAATGATCTGTGTCAGGCCGTGGTGGCCGGCAATCTCGTCTTCCTGCGCGGCCAGATCGGCCAGGACCTGGACAGCCGCGAATCCGTAGGCATAGGCGACGTGGCCGCCCAGGCCGAACAAGCGATGGCCAATGTGAAACTGCTGCTGGAAGAAGCCGGCAGCGAGCTGGGCGACATCTGCAAGATCGTGATCTACCTCACCGACCCACGCTACCGCGAAGCCGTTTATCTAGTGGTGGGCCGATGGCTGAAAGGCGTCTATCCGGTGTCCACCGGCCTGGTAGTGTCGGCGCTGGCGCGCCCGGAATGGCTGGTGGAAATCGACGTCACCGCCGTCATCCCCGAGGAGCGCCGCCGATGACCTTCTCCATCGCGGCCCGCTGCCGGGACAGCGGCATGGTGGGCGTCGCCATCGCCTCCTCCAGCATCTGCGTCGCCAGCCGTTGCGCCCATGTGCGCGCCGGCGTGGGCGCCGCGCTGAGCCAGAACGTCAGCAACCCGCTGCTGGGCCCGCTGGCGCTGGAACTGATGGCGGCCGGCGGCGCGGGCGACGCGCTGCGCGCCGGCCTGCTGGCGGCGGACCCTCACCTGGAGTGGCGGCAACTGGTGCTGGCTCCGCTTCAAGGCCGGCCGCAAGTCATCACCGGCCGGCACGCGCTGGGCCTGCATGGCGCCGCCATCGGCCGCGACTGCGCCGCCGGCGGCAACCTGCTAGCCACGGCCGAACTGCCCCAAACCATGGTGGCCGCCTACGAAGCCGCCGGCGGCGGCCTGCCGGAACGCCTGCTGGCGGCGCTGCAAGCCGCGGTGGACGCCGGCGGAGAGGCCGGCCCCATCCATTCCGCCGGCCTGCTGGCCACAGCCGATACCGCATGGCCGGCCATCAATCTGCGCATAGACTGGAGCGACGGTCAGCCGGTGGCGGAACTGGCCGAGCTATGGCGCCGCTACCAGCCGCAGATGGACGCCTACCTCACCCGGGCACTGACCCCGCAGCATGCGCCCAGCTACGGCGTGGCGGGAGATCCATGATGCAACGCTACAGCTCGCTGACCATGCTGGAGCGGCTGGTCCGCTTCGACACCGTCAGCCACCGTTCCAACCTGGAACTGATCCACTTCGTGCGCGACTACCTGGCCGGCTGGGGCATCTCCAGCCAGCTGATCCGCAGCGAAGACGGCGGCAAGGCCAACCTCTACGCCACCATCGGCCCGGCGGACCGGGGCGGCGTGATGCTGGCCGGCCACACCGACGTGGTGCCGGTGGACGGCCAAGCCTGGAGCGGCGATCCCTTCCGCCTCCAAGTACGGGAGCAGCGCGCCTACGGCCGCGGCAGCGCCGACATGAAAGGCTTCATCGCCGCCGTGCTGGCCGCCGTGCCGGACTTCGCCGCCACCCGGCTCTGCACCCCGCTACACATCGCGCTGAGCTATGACGAAGAAATCGGCTGCATCGGCGTGCGCCGGCTGCTAGACGTGCTGGGCGGGCTGCCGGCCCTGCCCAGAATGGCCATCGTCGGCGAACCCACCCTCATGCGCGTGGTGGCCGCCCACAAGGGCAAGCTCGCCTACCATGTGCGCCTGCGCGGCAAGGCCGGCCATTCCAGCCTGCCCCAGGCCGGCGTCAATGCCGTGGAATACGCGGCGGAACTCATCGTCTTCATCCGCCAACTGGCGCGCCGGCGCGCGGCAGAAGGCCCGTTCGACCCGCTCTACCCCGCGCCCCACACCACCCTGCACGTGGGCGCCATGCGCGGCGGCAGCGCGCTCAACATCATCCCCGAGCACGGCGAGTTCGAATTTGAAATCCGCCACCTGCCGGAAGACGAGCCGCAAACGCTGCTGAGCGCCATCATGGACTTTGCCCGCCAACAACTGCTGCCCGCCATGCGCGCGGTGGACCCCGACGCCGACATCGTCTTCACCGAACGCAGCGCCTACCCCGGCCTGCTCACCGCGCCGGACGCCGACGTGGTGCGCTTCGCGCAATCGCTGCTGGGCGACGCCCGCGCGCCGGCCAAGGTTTCCTTCGGCACCGAAGCCGGGCTGTTCTCCCAGCAAGCCGGCATCCCCGCCGTGGTGCTGGGCCCTGGCAGCATCGCCCAGGCACACCAGCCGGACGAATGGCTGGCGCTGGAACAACTGAGCGCCTGCGACACCCTGCTCGCCGCGCTGCGGCGGCGGCTGAGCGAGCCCGTGCGCTAAGAACCTGTTTACGATCTGCTTCGCTTCGTGAAGCATTGCACGGTGAGTACCCACTCAAATGCTCATGTACCACTCGACCATTCCGCTTTTTCGCTCGTTCTCACCTTGTCTCACCTTTAGCTCGCAAGATCGTAAACAGGCTCTAAGACGACAGGCAGCCCCCCCCCTTCTGATCACACGCCAAGAGCGAGTCCAAGCAGCCCGGCCGAAAAGGCCACGACCTGCCTTGCCCAATTAGACAATGCTTACAGCATGGAATATGCTTGCACATATCTACAATTGATTAGCAGCAAATGAGCAGGCTATTGGCATGGCAGAACCAACAATCAGCGTAATAGGGCTTGCCCGTCCCTACCAATGGCACCCTATCCCGTTGCCCTTTCCCGTGACTTCGGAAGAACTCGCCTCAGCCCTGATATTCTGTCCCGGAGCCACGAGAGTCTCTTTGGATGAGAACGCCGTCCCGGCCTTGGAGGCCGCCGTAGAAAATGAACTGTCTGCAGCGGCGTTTCAACAACGTTTGATTCAAGCCCTCATCGACCAAAGGCTGAGGCAGGAAATCCACTCGAAGTCCTGTTCCGATATCCGCGCGTCGATTGACGGCATCCTGCGCCGAACCCTGGGGCGCTAAGATGCCCCACTCGCCCTCTTTATATCCATTTCAATTCCGGCGGCTTCCCGATGCTTCCCTCGTCGCGATCAGCGCCACCGGCGACCACGCCTTCCTGCAAACGGCGGAACTGGACACACTGATCAGCTCCCCGGCGAGCCTCCCCCATACCAAGCGTGCCGAACTGCAATCCAAGTTTTTCATGGGCAGCCCCCACTCTCACGGCTCGCTGCGGCTACTTGCCTCCCGTATCGCCGCCAAGCGTGAAACTGTGCTGACCGGCCCAAGCCTGCACCTGATCGTCCCCACCTTGCAGTGCGCCCATACCTGTCGCTACTGCCAAGTCAGTCGCGCTCTTGAAGATGACGGCCATGCTATGTCGCCAGCCGACCTCATCGCCGCGTGCGACACCATTTTTGAAAGCCCCTCGCCCTCCCTGACGGTGGAATTCCAAGGCGGAGACCCACTGCTGCGCTTCGACCTGATACAACAGGCCGTGGATTACCTGCTGGAACGCAACCAAAGCGAACAACGACGGCTGCGCTTCGTGGTGGCATCGACCCTGCACCAGCTGACCCCGGCAATGTGCGACTTCTTCCGCCAACACCAAGTCTACCTATCCACCAGCATCGACGGCCCTGCGGCGCTCCATAACAAAAACCGACCAACCCCCACGCGCAACGCCTACGAGCGAACCGTAGCCGGCATTGAAATGGCCAGAGCGTTGCTGGGCCATGACGCCGTCTCCGCCTTGATGACCACCACGCGAGACTCTCTGGGCCAGGCGGAAGCCATTGTCGATGAATATGTGAAGCTGGGATTCCACGACATTTTCATCCGGCGGCTAAGCTCCTACGGCTTCGCTCGCCGCAACCAAGTCAAATTGGGCTATAGCCTGGAGGAATTCCAGACCTTCTATCAAGCCGCGCTGGAACGGGTCTTGTATTGGAACCGGCAGGGCAAGCCCTTGGTGGAAGTGTCCGCGGCAATCCACCTGAACAAAATTCTCTCCCCTTTCGATGGCGGCTTCGTCGATCTGCAAAGCCCCACCGGCGCCGGCCTGGCTTGCTTGCTCTACAACTACGACGGCTTTGTCTACCCCGGAGACGAAGCTCGCATGTTGAAAGAAATGGGAGACCACTCCCTGCGGCTTGGCCGCATTGGAGAGCCGCTTGAGTCGCTGCTGAACTCGGAAACGCAACGCAACTTGATCCAGGCCAGCCTGGTGGAATTCACCCCCGGCTGCCAAGACTGCGCTTACAACGCTTACTGCGGCCCTGATCCCGTCAACGCCCAAAGCCAATTTGGCAGCCCTTACGCCCCGGTGCACTTCACCGAGCATTGTCAGAAAAGCCAATGGATGTTCGATCTGATGTTCACCCTGCTGCGGCAAGACCGCCCCGACTTCCTCGACATTGCACACCGCTGGGCCCATCCAAGAACGGAAGGCGAAGCCCATGCGTAAACTGGCAGTCAAGCTCCAGGGCATCCCTCGGCGCCAACTCTGCCGCGTCAGCACGCTGGCAAGCTTGCAACAAGAATGGGAGCCAGGTTTGAATTTCCTGGTGCCCGTTTCCTCCCAGGAAGAACTGCGTCAACTGGAAACACTGACGCAAGCCGGCCTTAATAATGTGGCCGCCTATCTCCCAGACGGAGAGTCCACGTTTCAAAGCGCAATGCCTGTGGTGGCCGGGTCTCCCGACAGCCTGGAACAAGAAGACATCGTCACCCTGACGCCCGGCTCAAAAAACGCCCACATCATTTACCGGCAAAGTGACACTCATCATTCCCTGTTTCTGACCAACCGGTGCAATAGCTACTGTTTGATGTGCTCCCAACCGCCCACCCAGCACGACGACTCCTGGCTGGTGGATGAAGCCTTGCAGCTTGCCCGTCACATCAAGACATCGCCCGCGCTGCTGGGCATCAGCGGCGGCGAGCCGCTGCTGACGGGGACCGCGCTGCGGGAAGTGATCGACACCTTCCAGCAGCTGCACCCGCAAACCGGTCTGGAGGTTCTCACCAATGGCCGGCTCTTTGCCAAAGCGCCACTGGCGCAAAGCCTGCTGCAGGATTTGGCGCAACCGGTGCGCTGGCTCGTTCCGCTCTATGGGCATGCGGACTTCCTGCATGACTTCGTCGTGCAATCTCCCGGCGCTTTTGAACACACGCTGGAAGGTCTGCTGACGCTGCAACACTTCCAGCACCCCATACAACTACGCATAGTCTTGATCGAGCCGGTGCTGCGGGCATTGCCCGAACTCTGCCACTTCATTGCCCGCAACCTGCCCTTTGTCCAGCAAGTAGCCCTGATGGGCTGTGAACCCATAGGCTTTGCGCTGGCCAACCGCGAGCTCTGCGAAGTCGACTTGCGCGCCTGGCAACCGCAACTGCTGGCCGGCGCCACCGCCTTACGCCGCGGCCGAGTGCCCTATGTACTGATGAACACCCCGCTCTGCGCCCTGCCGGAAACGCTATGGCCGGATGCGCATCGCAGCATTTCGGACTGGAAGCAGGTTTATGCCCCCGAATGCCAAGGCTGCTCCGTTCAATCCTCCTGTTCCGGTCTTTTCGCCTGGCATGAGCGCGGCTGGAAACCCACTGCAATCAAAGCCATTCCCATGAGGCAAACCCATGAGCAAGTTCATTAAATCACTCACGCTGTTCCTAGCCGGATTACCACTGGTCCCGGGAAAGGCGAGCGCCGCCGCGCTGAACCATGCGCCAGAGCTGGAGCCGCTCAAGCTTGACCCGGTACAACTCCGCCCGCTGAATGGACCGCTGGACAATCTGTTCGCATCACACCGCTCCCACTCCAGTCATCGTTCCCATTCATCGCACTCCTCTCATTACTCAGGATCAGGAGGCGGCTACAGCTACAACCCTGCCCCCATAGATGACAGCGGCAGTTCATCCAACAACACGACCTACCCGCGCAGCCACTCAGCCCCCATCTATAACCACTCCAGGCCAGCCACCGCAGCCAGCGCCCCCGCTACACAAGGTAGCCCGACTCAATCCTTGGCCGAAAAGAGAAGACTACAAATCATGCGGGTACAGATTGCACTGACCCGCCTGAAGCTTTACAGCGGCAGCATTGACGGCGTGTTCGGCACGGCAACCCGAGAGGCGCTCACCCACTACCAAACCATGCAAGGGCTGCCGGTCACCAGCTTGATGACGACCGAAACCTTGAACAGCCTGGGAGTGCCCGCCGCGCGCTAACCGAAAACCAGTCAGTAGCCGACACGCCACGGTTCAAAGCCGGAACTTCCCGACCCGATGGCGGCCTACCCAAACCCGTCACCCGCTGAAAGCGCCCCGCATGTCGAGCTTTGCCCCGCAAAACCAGCGCTTGGACAGCGCCATCGCCTGGGCGCACAGCCGCCCGGACGTGGACGCGCTGATCCTCACCGGCTCCTTTGCCCGCGATGACGGCAGCGCCGACAGCCATTCCGATCTGGACCTGGAAATCATCGGCCCGAACCCGGCGGCTTTGGCCGCGGACGACAGTTGGCTGCGCGACATCGGCCCCCTGCTCACCGTGCTGCGCCTGGGCGAAGGCCAAACCTGGCCCACCCGCCTGGCCATCTACGGCGACTGCGTCAAAATCGACTTCACCCTGGCCGGCCCCACCCGGCTGCAAGCCATGCGCGAGCAGGGGCTGGACCCGCTGTACCAGCGCGGCTACCGCGTGCTGCTGGACAAAACCGGCACAGCCCAAGGCCTGTCCGCGCCGCAAGGCCGCCCCGCCACACCGGCCCTGCCCACGGCGGAAGTGTTCCGCGAGCGGGTGGAAGAGTTCTGGTTCGAGGCCTTTCACATCCCCAAATACCTGGCGCGCGGCGAGCTGTTCGTCGTCAAATTTCGGGACTGGACCATGAAGGAACTGCTGCTGGAAATGCTGGAGTGGCATGCCCATAGCCGCCCCGGCGTGGCGGCGGACTGCTGGCATATCGGCACCCGGCTGCAACACTGGGCCGAGCCGCCACACTGGCAAGCGCTGCATCAGGCATTTGGCCGCTTCGACGCCGCTGACGCCGAGCGCGCCTTCCATGCCACGCTGCGGCTGTACAGCCAAGTGGCGCGCGAAGTGGCCGCCCGCGCCGGCTTCGACTACCCGGCAGCGGTGGAAGCCGGCATCCGCGACTTGATCCACGCACCTGCGTAAAACAACGATCCCGCGACGCCCCCCGCCCACGCGCCGCGCCAGGCGGCGGATTTTCCGTGGGCTTGACCTTTGGGCATGGTTAGATAGAATTCCCTATCTTTCAGGCGTTCGCTTCCGTCCGCCTGTCTTCAGTCCAGCCACGCGCCCCCTCACAGCGGAAGCGCGCCAGCCAAGCCATACAAGCCAAGCGCCGCGTCCCCCGCGGCCAGATACTTTGTCAGGAACAAGATGCGTATCCATACCCTTCTGCTGCTAGCGCTATACAGCGCAGCAGCCTCCGCGGATTCATTCTCCCCCTCTCACCCGGCGTTCAAGCAAATCCACCAATCCATAACGGACAGTTTGCGCATGCAGCAACAACTGATGCGGATGCCAAGCCCGCCCGATATGTTCAAGAGAGAGAACAAAGAGGCATCGTCGCCTCAGCACGAGGCGGAGGAGGTTGAGCGTCGGCAGGCTGAGCCGGTGATCACGCCGCAGCAGCCACGCCCTGATGAGCAGGCCGCTGACGATTAAAACAAGAGCGGAGTTGGCCCGGCCCCACCAGGCGCACTGCCAGCAAGGCTAGGCCGCCCCGCCACGGTGGGCGTGCTCCGCGACCGGGAAGAGGCACTCTGGTCCCAGGCCTTTCATATCTCCACATGCCCGGCGCGCGCCAGCGTAAACCAAGGACCACCGCGCCTTGACCCTGACCGCATAGTCGGCAACAATCCCCGCGTGCCGCAAAAAACGGCACCGAGATTGGCATCTCGAATAGCGTTGCGTCAGCAAGCATGTGCGTTTACGCACATGCTTGTGTTTCGCCATGGCCTGACGGCAGGTGCATGGTGGGAGAGCGCTATGCGCTCGCCGGTCGCAACGCTCGGTAATGCCAATCCCATCACGCGCCTGCCAAATCCTCTCCTGGATAGGCAGCTTGTTAATCTTGTTTCATCGCAGGAGTAACGACATGCCGCAATCCCTCTTCCCGCGCCGACGGCGCTACCGTACCCCGGCCCTGCAAAGTCAGGAAATCCTGTTGCCCTTCGTCATCCGCCTTCCCGGACGCACCTACCCCTACTACTGGCAAATGCCGCCCACGCCATCCAGCCGCGCCGAAGCCTACGCCTATGGCCGAGAATGCGCCGCCCACCTGCTGCAATGGTTCAAGGACAACCCGGCCTATGTGAGCCAAGGCCTGCTCAGCCGCATCGCCCGTGACATCGACTTCAGCCGCACCGAGCAGAGCGGCTACTGGCTGGGCTTTTTCAACCACCTGGAGCGGCTGATCTCGCTCAGCGCACAGCGGATGAATGTCTACGCCTACACCGACCATCTGCACCGGATGATGGACGCACAGGTGGAGCGCTCCTTGCTGGAGCGACGGGTGTTGAAGAAGAGTAAGTAAAGGGAGACCCCCGGCGAGAGCCGGGGGTTTGGTGTTGTGGGGGGGGGGGGTGGTTTGTCAGCCGAAGTGGACACAATGCTTTTGTGCTAGCATGACTGCTCTCAACCAATACCTGACATTGGCAGTATTGGCTTGGGTGCCTGGGGCAGTCCAGTGTAGCAAAGAAGGCGATAATCTATTCGCTCGTGAATCGTTTATTCATGCCCAACCTCTCCATCATGATGGCTTAGACTCTAAAGTCACGAGCAACTCAGTATGAGGCGGATACTGCTTACTGTCTCTCTTAATTGAATCATTTATTTTTCTTATTTCCCGGGTTAATTTAATTCAAATAAAAATAACCTTACTTCATTTGCTGCTTGACATATGTTCACTCCAATTTTTCCGACGATCTTCAGTCTGAATCCAGCAGCTGTTTTTTTAGATGCAGGTGGGCATTTCTATAATGGCGCTCGTTTCTATATTTGCTTCGGCCTCCCATCTTTCTGCACGTAAAAAATTTTGTGACCGGTTTGATCTTTTTCTTTCTTCACTAGCGATTTCAGTTCCAGTTGGCCTTGTTGCAATAAAGGTTTGACGGCAGAGCCCCCCAAAAAAACCCAGACGGATTTAGGGCATACGTACCGTCACCTGCGTGCCCAGTTGCATGAAGCGATTCAAGATCGCCGCACGGATTTTCAGTTCGGCAACCTGACGATCGAAGTCCTGGGCCATGACGCTTTCGCCCAATAACTTGAAGCAACGCATTTTGGTTTTGACCAGACTGCGCCGATGGTAGCCGCTCCATTTCTTCCAGATGACCCGACCGAGGTGACGGGTTGTCCGCAGAATCTCATTGCGAGCTTGTGCCCCTGGGTTCTTGTCGTTCCAGGGTTTGCCGTTTCTTCGCGTCGGAATGATCGCCGCAGCCTGGCTGCCGGGCGATGGTTTCATGGTAGGTCTTGGTGTCGTAGGCACCATCACCGCTCACGGACAGGAGTGTTTCCTCAGGCGGAATCTGATTCAGCAATTCAGGCTGCATCGGTGCATCTCCGACGCCGTTGTTCGTGACCTCAATGGCCCGGATTGCCAAGGTCTTGGCATCAATGCCCAGACGGACCTTGCGCCATTGACGGCGGTACTCCGCCCCGTGTTTCTTGGTCTTCCACTCACCTTCGCCCTGCATCTTGATGCCAGTGCTGTCAACCTGCCGTATTCGGGCGGGCACTGATCGTGACGGGTAGCACCTTCTGACGCCGACACACCGTGCTGTAGTCCGGCACCACCCAGTCGAACCCGGACAGTTTCAGGAAACTCTCCACGAAGCCCATCGCCTGACGCAGGGCCCGCCCAAACAGGCCCTTGATGGTCAGGCAGAACTGAATGGCCGCATTGCTGAAGACTTGAGGTCGACCCAGCTTGCCGCTTGCCGTGCCTTACCACTTGAGATTCTTGTCTAGCCAGATCATCAGTGAGCCTCAGCTCTTGAGCGCGGCGTTGTTGGCTTTCCAGTTGGTCGTACGGTACTTGGCAGAAGGCGGCTTACTCATGCGGTAAGCCTACAGAAGCTCGCGGAACCCTGCCGGTCCGGAGACTTCTGCAACAATGCCATTGTTGACCCTAAAATAAAAGCCCGAATAATCGGGCTTTTAAAATTACTGATTTTGCTTTGCTTTTATTATCTCAAGTAAATCTATAATCTTTTGCCTGTTTTTTGTTGTTGGCTTTTTTGTGCGAGGCACACCAGTTAGCTTTTCGAGCAGATTAGGATTGATGCCGACTTGACTAGCGAAGTACTCTGCATTAATTTCTTCTTCTTCCAGTAGTGCCTGGAATGCATTCTCAAGTAATTCTGGCTGCTCCATGGCTACGGCTTCATCGTATTTCTCAATTTTTTTCTGCGTGCTTCTGGATAAATAAATTTGTGCAACACGATATTGTGTTGCATCGATCAAACCCAGATGGTGGTGTGCACGATAAAGAATGGCAGCAACACTAATTTTGTACTTTAACTTCAATTGATAGAGTGTAGTCCAGTTTAATTTTTTGTCCCTTGGAAATTCGACAACAAAAGCACTGCGTGGAAATAAGAAAGCAGCGGCAAAATGGTTCGCTTGAGACTCGGTGTCGTGATCTCCGGTCTCAATTCCCTGATGCATTACCAAATGACCAATTTCATGACCGATGTCGAATCTACTTCGACAACCGCTTCCTTTGCTGGTACTCATTACAATCAAAGGTCTACGCCGACTAACAGAAAGTGCATCTACCTTCTCTGATACACCTTCAAAGTGAGTCACCACCGCACCGGCATTCTCTGCCACCCTCACCATGTTCACGATAGGAGCGGTTACGCCGAGCCCCCAATGCTTGCGACAGCGTTCAGCCGCCTGCTCAACGTCCAATCGTGAGTTGACCGGAATTTCGGGGAAGTCCACTTCCGGCAGGTCAAGGTACTCCTCAAGCTTGCTGACAGTTTCACTGAACAGCGTGCCCCTCGCCAGTACTTGCTGGGTAATTTTGGCGGGAGTGGTGCGCTGCTTTCTGAAATGACATTGTTGCTCCACAACGTCCTCAGCGATAGGTGTAAAGAAAAAGCTGGGATCAACCTCCAGCTGTTCGCTCAATACGTTCACCATCAGTTCGTTGGGAGTTTTGATGCCAGATTCTAGTTGGTGCATGAACTGGCGAGAACTGGATGCCCTTGCGCCAAGCTCCGCATGGGTTAGACCATGAAACAAACGCGCCAGGCGTAGCCTGGCGGGTTGAAACAGGTTAGTGTGTGTCTCCATTTGCTGTTTTCTTCTGCTTTTTCCGTTTTCCACTTACCTTCGCAGCACCAAGCTCTACGCCGCTTTCTTCTGGCAAGTGGATCGGTGCAATCGCCGGGATTGGGGCGTCGCTGGTTGCATCAATGCTGCTTACAACATGTCCATTGGGCTGGACGGCAGCAAATATTACACGTTCAGTCACTCCTGTGGCATCTGTTTCGGCAGCAAAAAGAAAGATCAGGTCTTGATGTGCTGGAACAGCCCCTAGGTCTAGGTTGAACTGCTGCCGTTGTGAGAATTTCTCCTCAATGAACTTGTTTTTGGGTTTTTTGCTATCGCCACGATAGAACCTGAATGGAACGCTACCGATTGCTCCAACGTAGTGGATGCTGGAATCAATGGTGGACAACCACTCGTATCCTTTTGTGCCAGCTGCTCCGAGTAATCGTTGCCATGCCCAAGAAAACTCTCGGCAGCTGCTAGACCAGCCTGTATCGCCAGCTTTAGAGTTGTGTTCGAGTCTTGCGCCATTGCGCGCATCTTTGATGATCTTGCCGATTAGTCGAACACGATCAAGTTCTAAGTCTGGATGAAGGTTACACGGGCTCTGGTCGCTCATGAGGTCTAGTGGCTCTATGGGTTGCTCATGCCCTTATTATGTATTTTTTCTTAGATTTGTCAACCCAACAAAATAAATGCAACCTATTTTTACTTTGTTAGCTTTAACTGACACGTAATAAATCTTGCCTGCCCTGTGACTTACATGGCGGACAAAAATCGCCATTGCGACTTTTGCTTTGAACCACCGATGCGTGCAGTCTATGTCGGACCGGGTTGGTACAACCCTGAGGCGTGCCGGTTTCGTGTAGCGAGTCGACTAAGCCTGTTTTGGCCTATCACCGTTTGCTTGCGGCACCGCTGGTATTGGTACTGTAACCGACTCGACCGCACACGCTGACGTCTGGGAGGCCTTGATGGTTGGCTCCGCGAAAAGACCGCTTAGGATCGGTAGCGGCCTTCCTCGACAATCGATCCAAAATCCTCAAGGGCTGATTTCGAGACTCAGAGTAACTACTTCTAGGCTTACCCCCACAACTTCAGCCCACCAAACAAGCACCTGCAATAGCGAAACAGGGCGGATCATCATGTCGTCAACAAGCAAAGACAGGCCCTACTAGCAAGGCCTCCAACAAGCGCTTCCATCGGGATTCAGGGTGTAAAACAGGCCTCCATAAGCATCGGAGCAAAGCGGGACGTTACCTCCAATGTCTCGCCCCACCCTCTCACAACAACACCCTCACTCCCCCCGCCCAAGCCGCCCCAACATCTCCCGCCACAGCTCTTGGTACACCGGGTTGCTGGCGCCTTCGCCATGTCCGGGGTTGTTGGCGTTGGGCCGGCGGATCGGCTTGTCCAGCGCGAACTGGTGGTCTGGCGGGATGCGCATCGCGTTGTAGGAAAGGCGAATGAGATCGGCAAAGCGTTCCTGCACGTGATAGGTGCCGAATAGCCTGTCCGGTGGCGTGGCGCCGGGGGAGGAATACCAGGCGGCGATGCGTTGGTTGGCGCGCAGGTCCCAGCCGCCGGAAAAGTCGATCACGCCTCTGACGGCCACGCGCTTGGCGATATAGGCGGCCATGCCGCCGCCTTGGGATTGGCCGGCCAGCACGATCTTGCTCCAGTTTATGGCTTGCTGGTTCAGGTATTGCTCCCAGTGGCCTTGCGGGTCGGTCTTGGACAGGTAGCGCAGCAGGGCGGTCAGCCGATAGACAATGGCGTCCTTGGGCTGGTCCTGGATCAGCGTGGTGGTATTTTCTCCAAAGGCGCGCTTCCGGCGCAGTTGCTCCGCGCAGTCTGGCTTGCTTGTCAGCACCGGCCGGGTGCAGACCTGGGAAATGGCCGGGGTGTCGATGTAGGACAGGATGATGAAGCGGTAGCCCTGGGCCAGCGCGGTGTCGATGAAGGCCTGTTCGCCCACCACGGTGCGGGTGGTTTCGCCGCCGGTTCCGGGCAGGAAAACCAGCAGCGGCGCCTGTCCGCCCTTCTCCGCTGAAAAAACGATGTGCGGCCCGCTGTTCACCACGATCCCGCCATCGGTGTCCGCCGGGGGCACATCCTTGCGGACAACGTCCGCCCATGCCGCCGTGGCGATGTTGAGCAGCAGCGCCGCCGCAACCAGCTTGCAAATCCTATCGGCCAAGACTGTCATTGCATTCCTCAGAACCTGTTTACGATCTGCTGCGCGTCGGCGATACCGCGTTGAAACCGAGCTCAAAATGCTCATGTACCACGAGTACATTCCGCTTTTTCGCCCGTTTTCGCCTTGTCTCGCCTTAGCTCGCGAGATCGTAAACAGGTTCTCACATCTTAAATGAGTGGATTGAATTGCCCCGACTACCTGGACTTGCATGAGCCCTTGGCTAGTTTGCTCAGACTCTACTCGCGATGCCCGGTGCGCGAAAGCGCGGCGAGCACGCATGGCCACCGCGGCACAATCTCCAAACCGGCTTGACCGCTGGCCGGCCGCCAAACCTTGGGCGATGGGATGCAGGCAAAACAAAACCCTCCCGGCTGGGGAGGGTTTGGCGTGTACCGGGCGGGTGGTATCAGTGCTGATGCCCGTGCTCGCCATGCACATGCTGGTGAGCAATTTCCTCTGCGGTTGCCGCGCGCACGTCGACAACTTTGACCACGAAGCGCAGGGCTTTGCCGCACAGCGGGTGGTTGCCGTCCAGCAAGACGGTGGGGCCTTTGATCTTGGTGACGAAGTAGTAGCGCGGTTCGCCATCCGGGCCGAAGCGCTGGATCTGTCCGCCTACCTTGATGCCGGGCGGGAAGTCGGCCTTGGGCATGGTGGTGACCAGGGCTTCGTCGCGCGCGCCGAAGGTGTCTTCGGTCGCCAGTTCCAGCGTGGTTTGAAAGCCGGCTTCCTGGCCTTCAAGCGCGGCTTCCAGCTTGGCGAACAGGTTGTCGTAATCGCCATGCAGGTAGGAGACGGGCTTTTTGCCATCGTCGTAAACCAGGCCCTGGCTGTCGGTGACTTTCATGCGCAGGGTGACGGCGGTGTTGGCGGTGATTTTCATGGCGGGCAATAGCAAAAAAATGGAAGCCGGAAGGTTGGCAGTTCAGTGGCGGGGTGTCAACTGAATCGCCCCGCGTTTGTTTGGCGCGTCTGGGCTTGGAGCCGCCGCCGCGTCCGGAAGCGGCTTCAAGGGAGGCGTTTTCAACGCCGTATCGTCGATTCGGGCAGATCGTAAACAGGTTCTAAGCCCCCAGCCGCGCGAAAAAGTCCCGATACACCTCCGCTTCGCTCACCTGCTTGGTGCGGGAATCGCCATTGCTGTCCCAGATGGTGCGCTGGAAACGGGCGCGCAGCCAGACGCCCTGGCCGCCAGCGGCCGGGCGCAGGGTGATCAGCGCTTCCAGGCTTTGGTGGTCCGGTTTGCCGGGCAGGCCCATTTTCATTTTCAAAAGGCCGCGCAGCACTTCCCGGCTGGTGCTGACCAGTTTTTCATGGCGTTCGGCGCGCAGCAGGGAGAAGTCCGCGTCTTCTTCCAGCCGGCCGTAACCCATCGCCGCCAAGGCCTTGCCGCCGGCGCGCAGCGCTTGCGCCACGGTGGCGCCGCGCCAGTAGAAATCGCGGGCGTTCTGATAGGCGGCGTTTTCGGCGGCGTCCAATTCCACCCGCACCTGGGTGGAGCTGTAGCGCAGTATGCGGCCGCCATCGCCCACCACTTGTTCCTTTTCCGCCGCGCAAACGGCGGCGCTCAGGCTCAGCGCCGTCAGCGTCATGGCGAAGGCGGCGCGGCCGCGCCGGGCGTCAAACGCGCCACGGCGTGACGCTGGGCGTTGTTTTAAGCGCAACAGGAGATGCAAGCAGGATGTTTTCATCGCGTCCGTATTATTTTGACATTTGAAAACTTTAACACAGACATTATGGCGTTTAAATTGCCAACAGCATGACTGCTGTCCTTGTCGGCGCCCTGCCCGGCCATGGGCCCGGTAACGTCCGCGCCGGCCCGGACATACACCCTATGTTCCCACTTTGCGATGCAAAAATAACCATTAGGACTATCGGTGCGGCGTGAATTATGATTGGGCCCATTCAATGAACGTCGCACCGCTTCCGCCTCCGTCACGAGGAGGGGCGCTGGCATTGAAACACTCCGTCGCACCGGCCTGTGGGCCCATTCCTGATGTTCCAGAATCCCGGCCCCGGCTGGAGTTCGTGCCAGCATGAAGCGCTGCGTCTTCACACATTGATGCAATCGCCAATTCATATGCGTTTGCTATGAAAAAAGATGAATATCAGCGCCAATGGGGGGCATTATGTTAAGTCAATTCACGATCGGGCAGCGCATCGCCGCGCTGGCGGGCAGTCTGCTGTTTGCAGTGGCTCTGGTGGGCGGTTCCGGCTGGTGGTCGTTGAACCAGATGGATGGCGAGCTGACCTCGCTGTTTGACCAGAAAATCGCGTTCCGTTATCAGATGAACGCCATGCAAAGCAGCATGCTGCACATCCGCCAGGATGAGAAGAACATCTTCATCAGCATCGGCAATCCGGACAACTCGGACCAGAGCATCCAGACCAACAAGCAGTTGCTGGACAAGCATATCGCCGAGTTCAAGAACCAGGCCTCCACCGCCAAGTCCATGGCCATGGCGGCGGATCATCAGAGAACCTTCGACAGCATGCTGACCGGCCTGTCCGGCTATGAGCAGGGCATGAACGGGCTGTACCAGAAGATCGCCAGCGGCGAGATCAGCCGGGCCAATGTCGGCGACGAGGGCATCACCCCGTTCAAGCCCAAGCTGTACGAGGCGCGCGACGCGCTCAACAGCCTGAGCAAGCTGGCGGACGATTCCGCGCAGGCCGCGGAGGACGCGCTGGCGGTCAGCATGAAGAATACCCGCAATATGATGCTGACCATCCTGGTGCTGGCGCTGGTGGTGGGCGTAGGCCTGGCTTTCGCCATCGTCCGCTCCATCACCCGCCCCTTGCAGGCGATGCAGCAGACCATGCGCCACGCGGCGGAACAAAACGATTTGACGGTGTCGGTGGATCAGACCGGCCGCGACGAGGTCAGCGAAACCGGCCGCGCGCTAGCGCAGTTGCTGGGCAATCTGCGCGCCTTCCTGCGCCAGACCCGCGACGACGCCAAGCAGGTGAACGACACCGCCCACGCCTTGTCCGGGGTGTCCAAGCGCATTGCCGAGGCGTCCCAGGTGCAAACCGACGCCTCTTCGTCCACCGCCGCCGCGGTGGAAGAGATGACGGTGAGCATCAACCTGGTGGCCGAGCACGCGGTGGAAATGGCCGGCGAGGCCAAGAGCAGCATGAACGAGGCGGTGAGCGGCAGCGATGTGGCCGGCCAGGCGGCGCAGCAGATGTCGGAAATCGCCAGTGTGATCAGCCGTTCCGAAACCATCATCATCGGCCTGAACCAGCGTTCCGATGAGATCGGCAATATCGTGGACGTGATCCACGACATCGCCGAGCAGACCAATCTGCTGGCCTTGAACGCGGCCATCGAGGCGGCGCGCGCCGGCGAAACCGGCCGCGGCTTCGCGGTGGTGGCGGACGAGGTGCGCAAGCTGGCGGAGCGCACCGCTCAGGCCACCGGCGAGATCTCGGAAAAAATCAAGGCGGTGCAAGGCGACACCACCACGGCGGTGGCCAGCATGCGCGAAGCCACCGAGCGGGTGGAAGCCGGCGTGGCGCTGAGCGGCACGCTGTCGGAACGCCTGGCGCAGATCCGTGTGCTGTCCACGCGCTTGCTGGAGAAAACCAGCGAGATCGCGGAGGCGATGCGCGAGCAGAGCACCGCCAGCAACGAGGCGGCCAAGAACGTGGAGCGCATTGCCAATATGGGCACGGAAAACGGCTTGTCGGTGGAGGAATCCTCCGCCATGGCGCAGCAGTTGTCCGGCCTGGCGCATGGGCTGGATGCGGCGATCAACCGCTTCCGCGCGGATTGAGATAAAAAGCGTCGCGCTTGAGCAGCTTCCATCAGGTCTAGCTTCTCCATCATGAGGGCGCGTCCGGCTTGGTCCGGGCGCGCCCGCAGAACGTGTTTACAATCTCGCGAGCAAGAGCGAGACAAGGCGAAAACGAGCGAAAAAGCGGAATGTACAAGTGGTACATGAGCATTTTGAGGGCGTTTTCAACGCTGTATCGCCGAAGCGCAGCAGATCGTAAACAGGTTCTCATGCCACAATCCAGGTTTTCGCCCGCCCTCTTCTTCCCATGTCCGTCCTCGAGCCGCTGTACGCGCCGTTCGCCTCCTCTGCCGCCGTGCTGCTGTGGCCGGCGCTATTCCTGCTGCTGAGCCGCCAACTGCGCCGCCGCGCCTGGTTCTGGCCCTATGTGGCGCTGTCGCTGCCGGGCACGGTGCTGCACGAGCTGTGCCATTTCCTGGTGGGCTGGCTGCTGCGGGCGCGCCCCAGCCGCTTCAGCGTGTGGCCGCGCCGCAACGGCCGGCAGCTGACGCTGGGCCAGGTGGGCTTCAGCCGGCTGACGTGGTGGAACGCGCTGCCCATCGGCATCGCGCCCTTGCTGTTGCTGCCGCTGGGCTGGGGCCTGCTGGCGCTGGCGGCGCGCGGGCCGTGGCTGAGCCCGGCGGCGGCCGGCCTGGGCTTTCTGGCGGCGCAGTGCTGGGACGGCTGCCTGCCCAGCAGCACGGACTTAAGCCACGCCGGACGCTCCGCGCTGGCTTACGGCGCGCTGCTCTGTGCGCTGTTTGGCGCTTACGCGCTGCTGCACTACGGTTTCCGCGCGCTGGCGGGGCAATAAAAAACCGCCGGGAGACCGGCGGTTCTTAACTGAAGAAAACGCGGACTCAAGCCGGCGCCATCCCCATCCAGCCCTGCGGGATGGACTCCAACAGCTTGCGGGTATAGCTCTGCTGCGGTTCGCGGTAGATCTGGTCCGCGTCCGCCTGCTCCACCACTTCGCCCTTGTTCATCACCATCACCTGGTCGGAGATATGCTTCACCACCGCCAGATCGTGCGAGATGAACAGATAGGACAGGCCGTATTCGTCCTGCAGGTCTTGCAGCAGGTTCAGCACTTGCGCCTGCACCGACACGTCCAGCGCCGACACCGATTCGTCGCAGATCAGCACTTCCGGCTTCAAGGTCAGGCAGCGCGCAATCGCGATGCGCTGACGCTGGCCGCCGGAAAATTCGTGCGGATATTTCTGCAGCGCTCCGGCCGGCATCCCTACTTTGTCCAGCAGCTCCTGCGCCAGCTTGCGCCGCTCGCCGCCATCGCGGCCGATGCCATGCAGCTGCATCGGTTCGCTCAGGATCTGTTCCACGGTGAAGCGCGGGTTCAGCGAGGCATAGGGGTTTTGGAAGATGATCTGAATGCGGCGCTTGTAGGCATGGAAGGCCTTGGCGTCCATGCCCAGCAGGTCCTGGCCGTGGAACAGCGCCTGACCGCCGCTGGCCTGGTGCAGCCGCACCAGGGTCATCCCGACGGTGGTCTTGCCGGAGCCGGATTCGCCGACGATGCCCAGGGTTTTACCCTTGGCCAGCTTGAAAGACACGTCCTTGACCGCGTGGAACTGGCGCTTGCCGAACAGGCCTTCGCGCACGTCGAAGGATTTGCTCAGCCCGCGCACGTCCAGGATGATTTCGTCGTCGTCCCGGTAGCCGCGCTCGCGCTGCGGCGGTTCCACGTAGCCGCCCGGCCGCAGGAAGTCGTCGATCACCGCCAGCCGCTGCGGCCGCCGGTCCAGGTGCGGGCGGCAGGCCAGCAGCGCCTTGGTGTAGGCGTCCTGCGGCGCGTCGAAGATTTGCTGCACGCTGCCCTGTTCGCGGATTTCACCGTGACGCATGACGATGACTTCATCGGCGAACTCGCCCACCACGCCCAGGTCGTGGGTGATGAACAGCACCGCCATATCGTGCTTCTTCTGCAGATCGGCGATCAGTTGCAGGATCTGCTTCTGAATGGTCACGTCCAGCGCGGTGGTGGGTTCGTCGGCAATCAGCAGCTTGGGTTCGCAGGCGATGGCCATCGCGATCATCACCCGCTGCTGCTGGCCGCCGGACAGTTGGTGCGGGTAGCTGTCCACCTTGCTTTCCGGTTCCGGCAGGCCCACTTCGCGCAATAGTTCGATCGCGCGCCGGCGCGCGGCGCGGCGGCCCAGCTTGGCGTGCAGCATCAAGGCTTCCATGATCTGCTCGCCGACGCTGAACACCGGGTTCAACGAGCTCATCGGCTCCTGGAAGATCATCGCGATGTCCTTGCCGCGCAGCGCGCGCATCTCGGCGCCGCTGGCGCGCAACAGGTCGCGCCCGTGCAGCAGGATCTGGCTGTCCGGGTGGATTTGGGCGTGCTGCGGCGACAGCAGGCGCATGATGGCCATCGAGGTCACCGATTTGCCGGAGCCGGATTCGCCCACCAAGGCGACGGTGCGCTTGGCCGGGATGTCGAAGCTGACGCCCTTGAGCGCCTGGAATTCGCCGCCGTTCTCCTGGCGGAACGCCACTTTGAGATTGCGCACCGACAGCAGGGTCTGGTTCTGGGTCATGGTCTGTTCTCCCCCTCTCACTTCACTGCCGCGCGCGGGTCCAGCGCGTCGCGCAGCGCATCGGTCAACATGCTGAAAGCGGTGACCAGGGTGGACATGAACAGCACCACCATGGCCAGTTGCCACCAGAAGCCTTGCAGCAGTTCTTCCGGCACTTCCGCCAGCATCGAGCCCCAGCTCACCTGGCGCACATCCACGCCGAAGCCGAGGAAGGACAGGATCACTTCATACTTGATCAGGCCCACCATCAGCAGGGAGAACTGCACCAGCAGCAGATGGGAGATATTGGGCAGGATGTGGATGAACATGCGCCGGCTGTGGCTGGCGCCGATCGCATCCGCCGCCTGCACGTACTCGCGCGAGCGGTTCTTGATGAACTCGGCGCGCACCAGGCGGAAGGTGCCGGTCCAGCTGGTCAGCGACAGCACCAGGATGACGGTGGCGATGCCGCGGCCGGCCACGGCGGCGAAGGCGAGCAGCAGCAGCATGTCCGGCACCGAGGTGAACACACTGTAGAACCACATCAGGAAATCGTCCACCTTGCGGCCGAAATAGCCGGCCATCGCGCCCAGCGTGCTGCCGATCAGGATGGACAGCAAGGCGCCGAAGAAGCCGACCAACAGCGAGGTGGCGGTACCCTTGATCACTTTGTCCAGAATGTTGCGGCCGCGCTGGTCCGCGCCGAAGGGCAGCGATTCCACTTTCTTCACTTCCGGCTGGGCATACTCGGCGGCATGCGGGCGCGCGGCTTCCATCCAGTCGTGGATGGGGTCTTCCGACGGTTTCAAGCGCTCGGTGGGCACAATGGCGGTGGAGGCCGCGCCGCTGGTGGTCGGGGTTTCCTGCTGGCGGTATTTCTCCAGCAGCAAGGTCGGCGGCGCGTAGGAGGCGGCGATTTCGTCGTTCCAGCCGCGGCCGGCCAGGTTGAGCCAGCCGGCGGCGGCCAGCAGCATGAAAGCCACCACCACCCACAGCGAGAAGAAGCCGATGCGGTCGCGCTTCAGGCGTTGCCAGCCCAGCGCCCACAGGCTGCGCGAGGGGGCGGCCGGCGCGGCGCCGGCGGTATTTTGCAATGTCGTCATGTCTTGTGCTCCGCGCTTACTTGAGTTGCACGCGTGGATCGATCCACTTGTAGATGATGTCGGCCAGCAGGTTGAACACCATGGCGGCGCCGGCGATGGTCACGGTAATGGCCTTGATCACCGGGAAATCGCTCTTGTCCACCGCCATCAGCAGTTCATTGCCCATGCCGGGAATGCCGAAGAAGCGCTCCAGCAGCATCGAGCCCAGCACCAGGAAGGGCAAGGACATCATCACCGCGGTGACCACCGGGATCAGCGCGTTGCGCAGCACATGCTTGAACAGCACGGTTTTTTCCGACAGGCCCTTGGCGCGCGCGGTGCGCACATAGTCGTGGCCCAGCTCTTCCACCACGAAGCTGCGGTAGAAACGCACATTGGGCGCCAGCGACACCAGCATGCCCAGGATCAGCGGCAGCGGCACGTAGATCAGCAGGCTGCGCAGCAGGCTGTCGTCGTCCCAGCCCATCACCGGGAACCAGTCCAGTTTGAAGGCCAGCAGGTATTGGCCGACGATGATGTAGGCCAGCGAGCTGACCGACATCGCCACGGTGCAGATCAGCGTCACCATGCGGTCGGTCAGCGTGCCGCGGTAGTAAGCCACGGCGATGGCGATGGGCAGCGCGGTCAGCAGTTCGAACACCAGCAAGGTGCCGGTCAGCGTCAGCGAGGGACCGATGCGCGAGGCCAGCGTGGCGGTGACCGATTGCTGGGTGGACCAGGAGGTGCCGAAGTCGAAGGTGGCCACTTGCTTGACGAAGAGCCAGAACTGCTGCGGCAGGCTCAGGTCCAGGCCCAGCTGGGCGCGGATATTGGCCATGATTTCCGGCGTCAGGCGTTTGCCGGCCAGGATGTAGGTGGGGTCTCCGCCCACCCAGTTGAATAGCACGAACACCAGCAGCATGACGCCGAACATCGTCGGCACCATCTGCCAGATCCGGCGGATGATGAAATTGAACATCTGCTTCTCCAGAATATAGCGGCGCGGCTGCGCCCCGGATCAAGATAGTTAGCGGCGCTTGCTCAGGTCGATGTCGACATAACGCCAGGACGCCCCTATCGTGGCCAGCGGATGCGGTTTGTAACCCTTGAGATAGTCGTGGCTGACGACGTTTTCGAAGCGGGTCACGCCCAACACATAGGGCTGATAGGCGGCGGCCACCCGATTCATGCGGTCGAACAGCGCGTCGCGCTCAGGGCCGTTGGGCAGCACTTGCGATGCTTCATAAGCCTTGTCGAACTCCGGCCGGCTGAAGAACGGCAGGTTGGCGATGCCAATCTGCTTGCTCCACAAGCCGGTGACGAAGTCGTCGCCGTCCGGAATGGCGGCGGAACCGCCCAAGGACCACATCTGCACCTTGCCGGCATAGGCGGCCTTGAGGTTTTCGTTCCACTTGGCCACTTTGAAGGTGACGCGCAGCTTGATGCTGTCGAAAGCCTTCTGCCAGATCTGGTTGAACTGCTTGTCGAATGCGCTGCCCTGGGTGGACTGGGTGATCAGCAGCGGCTGACCGTTGGGCTGGCGGCGGTAGCCGTCCGGGCCGATCTTGTAGCCGGCCTGGTCCAGCAAGGCATTGGCCAGCGCCGGATCGAAGTCCGTCGCGCCGTGGAAGCGCGGATCGTTGCCCACCATGTTCAGGGGCACCAGATTCTGCAACTGGATGGCTTGGCCGCTGTACAGCAGCTTGATCACTTCCTGGCTGGGGTAGGCCATGGCGATGGCGCGGCGCAGCGCGATCTTTTGCTTGCTATAACCACCCACCACCGGGTCGCGCATATTGAAGAAGGCGTAAGTCAGGTCCATGCCCAGATTGTGATGCAGGCGGATGCCGCGCTGCGCCAGCGTCGGGTTGAGGCTGGCCTGGAAAGGATTGGCCTCGCTGCTGTGCACGGTGGACGGAATCGCGGACTTGGGCACGCCGATGTAGTCGATCTGCTTGTTGAGGAAGGACAGCCAGCGCGGCTGTTCTTCTTCTATCACCTTGATATCGATGCGGCCGATGACCGGCAGGGTCTTGCCGCGCAGTTGATCGGCGATTTCGCGGTCCTGCGGCGGCGCGTCGGCGGCCGGCTCGTCGGTGAACACTTCCTTGCGATAGCCGGGGTTGGCTTCCAGGATGATGCGGTTGCCCGGCTTCCATTCCTTCAGCACGAACGGCCCGGTGCCCACCGGGTGGGCATTGGTGTTGCTGTCGTAGGCTTCAATCACCTCGCGCGCCACCGCGCCGCTGAATTTGGCGGCCACGGTGTAGAGGAAGTTGTAATTGGGCTTTTTCAGCGTCAGCTGCAGGGTGTAGCGGTCCAGCGCCTTGATGCCATCGATGGGCTTGTCGTAATCGAAGCGCCCTTTCTTGCTGGCGGCGCTGCCCGCCTCCGCCAGCCCCAGCACGTAGTCGGTATAGGAGGTGGCGTTGGGCGAGCTGACCTTGGGATCGGCGAAACGCTTGATGCTGTAGGCGTAGTCCGCCGCGGTCAGCTCGCGCTTCCTGCCCTTGAAGGCCGGATCGTCGGCGAAGTAGATGCCGGGCCGGATTTTGAAAGTGAAGACCTTGCCGTCCGCCGATATTTCCGGCAGCGCCTGAGCGGTGCCGGGTTTGAGCTTGAGCGGCCGCGCCAGATAGTCGTACCTGAGCAGGTTGTCGAAGATGTTCTCGATCACGCCCAGCGAATAGATGTCACTCATCTTGGCCGGGTCGAAGCCGGTCTCGGGCGCCAGGAAGGACACCTTCAGCGTCTTGGTCATATCGGCCGCCTGCGCGGACGCGAACAGGCCCGCCCCCGCCAGCAGCAGGGGCAGCCATTTCCAGCGATTCATCTCGCTTACTCCTTTGTGTCACGGAGCCGGGAATCCCGGCATCTCAATATTTGTTATGCCTGCTCCGACATGAGCAAATGCCATGAGCAAGTGCCGTGACTGTAAAGCGAATCGCCAGACTAGATCAACAAGAAACTATCAAAATGTCATCTAAGAAAAAACATGACTATGAATAGAAAAACTCATGCTAAGCCAAAGACTTGGCCGTGCATCAGGTCGCCGCGCGCAAGGCCCAGTCAAAACAACGGGTTGGCAACAGACGCCGCAGCCACCAGTACAGCTTGGTGGGGAAAGTCACCCGATAGCGCGCCGCCGGCTTGGCCGCGGTGATGGCGCGGTATACCGCCTCCGCCACCGCGCTGGCCGGCAAGGTGAACGGCGCGGCGTGGCCCTCTTTCTTCAGCCGCGCCAGCTGCTGCTGATAGGCGTCGCGGTGACAGCTGGCGTCGATGTCCACGTTCGTCAGGAAGCGCGCCAGCGCATTGGGGCGGAAGCGGCTTTCTATCGGCCCCGGCTCCACCAGCGACACATGGATGTCGCTGCCGTGCAACTCGTGGCGCAGGGTGTCGCACAAGCCTTCCATCGCGAACTTGCTGGCGTTGTAAGCGCCGCGCCAGCGCATGGCGGCGAAACCGAGGATGGAGCTATTGAACACGATGCGGCCATGGCCCTGGGCGCGCATCACCTTGAGCGCGGCGTTGCTCAGTTCCCAGGGGCCGAACAAATTGGTCTCGAACTGCTCGCGCATCGCGGCGCGGCTGATGTCCTCCACCGCGCCGGGCTGGCCAAAGCCTGCATTGTTGAACAAGGCGTCCAGGCGGCCGCCGGCCAGCTCCAGCGCCTGGGCCAAACCGGCGTGTATGGAACCGGTATCGTTCACATCCAGCTGGATGCAAGTCATGCCCTCGCTGCGCAGGCGCTCCACGTCGGCGGCGGCGCGGCAGCTGGCGATCACGCGCCAGCCGCGCTGGGCCAGGATGATGGCGGTGTGATAGCCGATGCCGCTGGAGCAGCCGGTAATGAGTATCGATGCTTGAGATTGCATGCTGGCCCCTGTCGTTTTCTATTGGCGACACCCTACCGCAAATGCGGACGACGGGGAATTGTCCGCTAGGCGCGTTCCCTTCCTGGACGATTACCATTCCAACCGCGTCCCGGCTTGCCAAAAGCGCTCAATCGCCTCTGTCGCCACACCGGGAAATTGGACTAGAATGACGGCCTTAAAGAGCCGCCCGCGCCCACGCGACACCAATAGAAAACGCACGGCCCGGCCACCACAAAGCACAATAAGGAAAACGCCATGGCTAAAGCCAGCAAAGCGCCGGCCAGTTTCGAAACCGCACTGGCCCAACTGGAAGACATCATCCAGGCGATGGAAAGCGGCGACATGCCGCTGGAAACGGCGCTCGGCTCCTACAAGCAGGGCATAGAATTGATCAAGTTCTGCCAAGGCAAATTGGCCGACGCGGAACAGCAGCTGAAAATACTGGAAAACAACGAACTCAAAGCACTGGAATTGTCCAATGGCCAATAAACCGTTCATGGCCTGGATGACCGAGATCCAGCAGCAAGTGGAAGGCGCGCTGGAACGCCTGCTGCCCTCCGGCCAGCACACGCCGCAAAAGCTGCACGAGGCGATGCGCTATGTCAGCCTGGGCGGCGGCAAGCGGGTGCGGCCGCTGCTGGCCTTCGCCGCCGGCGAACTGGTGGGCGCCAGCTCCGACAATCTGGCCCGCGTGGCCGCGGCGGTGGAAATGGTCCACGTCTATTCCCTGGTGCACGACGACATGCCCTGCATGGACGACGATGTGCTGCGCCGCGGCAAGCCCACCTGCCACGTGGCTTACGACGAGGCCACCGCGCTCCTAGTGGGCGACGCGTTGCAAACCCTGGCTTTCGACGTGCTCTCCACGCCGATGGCCGGGGTGGAAGCCCGCGCGCAGCTGGCGATGACGCACACGCTGGCGCGCGCCGCCGGCCACGCCGGCATGGCCGGCGGCCAGGCCATAGACCTGGCCAGCGTGGGCAAGGCGCTGAACCAGCCGGAACTGGAATACATGCATTTACTGAAGACCGGCGCGCTGATACGCGCGTCGGTGCTGCTGGGCGCCATGGCCGGCCGGCCGCTGAGCGAGAACGAAACCGCCCGCCTGGACGTGTTCGCCAAGCGCATGGGCCTGGCCTTCCAGGTGGTGGACGATGTGCTGGACTGCGAGGCGGATACCGCCACGCTGGGCAAGACCGCCGGCAAGGACGCCGCCCACGACAAGCCCACCTATGTCAGCCTGATGGGGCTGGCCGAAGCCAAGCAGTTTGCCCGCGACTTACGCGACGAGGCTTTTGCCGCGCTGGAAGGATTTGGCGATTCCGCCCAACGATTGAAAGAACTGGCCGACTACATCGTCGCGCGCTCGTTCTGAAGAAGCTGAAAACTATGTACCCCTTGCTCGAGACCATTCAAAGCCCTGCCGACCTGCGCAAGCTGTCGCGCCAGCAGCTCACGCCGCTGGCCACGGAACTGCGCGACTTCCTGGTGGAAAGCGTCAGCAAGACCGGCGGCCACTTCGCCTCCAACCTGGGCAGCATCGAGCTGACCATCGCGCTGCACTATGTGTTCAACACCCCGGACGACCGCCTGGTGTGGGACGTGGGCCACCAGACCTACCCGCACAAAATCCTGACCGGCCGCCGCGAGCGCATGGGCAGCATGCGCCAGAAAGGCGGCCTGGCCGGCTTTCCCAAGCGCGACGAATCGGAATACGACACCTTCGGCGTCGGCCATTCCTCCACTTCCATAGGCGCGGCGCTGGGCATGGCGGTGGCGGCCAAGACCCAGGGCATAGAGCGCAAATGCGTGGCCATCATCGGCGACGGTTCGATGACCGCCGGTCAGGCCTTCGAGGCGCTCAACAACGCCGGCGCGATGGACACCGATCTATTGGTGGTGCTCAACGACAACGAGATGTCGATCTCCCCCAATGTCGGCGCGCTGAACAACTACCTGGCCAAGCTGATGTCCGGCCGCTTCTACGCGGCGATGCGCGAAGGCTCCAGCAAGGTGCTGGGCATCGCCCCGCCGTTGAAGGAGATCGCCAGCAAGGTGGAAGAGCACGTCAAGGGCTTCTTCACCCCGGGCACCTTGTTCGAGGAATTCGGCTTCAACTACATCGGCCCGATCGACGGCCACGATGTGGACGTGCTGGTGGACACCCTGAGCAATATCCGCAGCCTCAAGGGCCCGCAGTTCCTGCACATCGTCACCAAGAAGGGCCACGGCTACAAGCTGGCGGAAAGCGACCCGGTCAAATACCACGGCGTCACCAAGTTCGACCCCAGCAACGGCCTGGCCAGCGGCAAGGGCGGCGGCAAGCCGCAATACACCCAGGTGTTCGGCGACTGGATCTGCGACATGGCCAAGCGCGACCCGCGCCTGATCGGCATCACCCCGGCGATGCGCGAGGGCTCCGGCCTGGTGCGCTTCGAGCAGGAGCACCCGGACCGTTATCACGATGTGGCCATCGCCGAGCAGCACGCGGTCACCTTCGCCGCCGGCCTGGCCTGTGACGGCGCCAAACCGGTGGTGGCGATCTACTCCACCTTCCTGCAGCGCGCATACGATCAACTGATCCACGATGTGGCGCTGCAGAACCTGCCGGTGCTGTTCGCCATCGACCGCGCCGGCCTGGTGGGCGCGGACGGCCCCACCCACGCGGGCGCCTTCGATCTGTCCTTCCTGCGCTGCATCCCCAATCTGACGGTGATGGCGCCATCGGACGAGGACGAATGCCGCCAGATGCTGTACACCGGCTTCATGCTGAACAGCCCAGCCGCGGTGCGCTACCCGCGCGGCACCGGCCCCGGCGCCGAGATCCAGGCCGAGATGACGGCGTTGCCGCTGGGCAAGGGCCGGCTGCGCCGCGAAGGCGAAAAGGTGGCCATCCTCGCCTTCGGCAGCATGGTGACCCCGGCCCTGGCCGCCGCCGAGGCGCTGAACGCCACCGTGGCCGACATGCGCTTCGTCAAGCCGCTGGACGCGGAACTGGTATGCCGGCTGGCGGAAAGCCACGATCTGATCATCACCGTGGAGGAAAACGTGGTGATGGGCGGCGCCGGCTCGGCTTGCCTGGAAGCAATGCAGGCGATGGGCATCCTCAAGCCGGTATTGCAGCTGGGCCTGCCGGATGATTACGTCGAGCACGGCGATCCGGCCGGCATGCTGGCCGATTGCGGCCTGGACGCCGCCGGCATCGAGCGTAGCGTGCGCCAGCGGCTGGCGATGCTGTAAGAAGGTTTGTCGTCCAACTTCAACGCCCGGCTCCGCCGGGCGTTTTGCTTTGACGACGCGAGCCCACCCGCCCAACGCCACGAACGGCCTGCCGCCCCCCCTGCCCTACACGACATGCTCAGCATTTGTCAGCTGCGCCAATTTGCCAATGACATAGAATTGATTCGGTGCGCGACACCGCCGCGTCATTCAACTTCCATGGAGTCATTCAATGTCAAATAATTGGGATTATATTGCCGAGTTTAAGCATGATATCGATGAACTGCTGGAGAAGATCAGACAGCGCACCGATGAATTATCGCGGGCCAATCATCACATCATCGCCGCCGTAGCCGACGAGAAAGAAAATCCGGCCAAGGGCGTGGTGTTTTATGCGCCGGCCAACCAGGGCAATATCCAGAAGAACAATGCCGGCTGGCAGAAACTCTATATTGAGGCCAAGCCCAAAGGCGACGATCAGGCCGCCTACAACGCAGAACTATTCGACAAGATTCGCAACAAACTGAACAACTTGTCGCCGTCCGAGGCTTTCGGCGCCAAGCTCTTGCTGTCGGACAGCAAGGAGGGCAAGGCCACCATCACCCTGTTCTATCCCACCACCTACATCAAACCACCCATTCCGCATACTCCCTGGCTATACACCTGCGACTTCGAGCGCTATATCGAAAACGTGGCCGACAAGCTGAACTTCGCCCTGAATCACATCGACCCCAGCTTCTCCCTGCTCGCTTACTCCGACGAGGATGGCTCTGACGCCAAAGGCGTCATTTATCACAAACTGGGACTGGCCAACCCCGAGCTAGCTCATGTCGGCCATGCTTGGGCACTGAAAACCTACTCCACCGAGGCCGACGGCAAGTCCCAAGCCACCTACAAGGCCGAGCTGTTCGACAAGATCAAGACCGACCTGAACTCCCTGCCGGAACAGCATCTGCTGTTGGCACAGCTGTTCTTGACCGACCGCTCCGGAGGCAGGGCCCATATCGCCCTGCTTTACCCGCAAGAAATCCGTCCCATCTAGCCCGCCTAGAAGCGGCAGCGCTTCGCCGCTCAAACGCAAGCAGCAGTCAAAACGGAAGCCCGCGGGCTTCCGTTTTTTGCGCCGCCGGATCCCGGCTCAGGCCTCCAGCAGGTCCAGTATCCTCCGCGCCGTTTCCACCGGCCGTTCCAGCGGAAACAGATGGCTGCCCTGCTGCATCTGCACCTCGATATTGAAGTGCTTGCGCATGAAGCGCAGATCCGCCGGCTTCAATACATCCGAACCGGTGCCGGCGATAAAAGTCGCCGGCACTTTCAATTGACCGCGATAACGCGGAAAATCATGCGGCAGCGCGCAGTAGATTTCATGCTCGATCTGCGGACGGAACTTGAGCTTGCGTCCGCCCTGGCCGTCGTCCACCGTGCCATGCTCGGCGTAGTCGGCCAGGCAGTCCGGGTCGAAACGGGCGAACATGGACTTGCGGGCGAAGTAGTCGTGAACCATGGCCACCGACGCCCAGTTGTCGCGCCGCTTCAGGGTATTGCCGCCCGGGGTGACGCGATCGATGAAGCCCAGCTTCTTGGCCAGCCAGATGCCGCGCGAGCGGAACGGCCCCATCAGCGGCGAATCCAGGATCACGATGCGTTTGAACAGCTCCGGTCGGCGCAAGGCGGCGTAGAACATCAGGAAGCCGCCCAGCGAATGGCCGACGCCAACCACCGGCCCCTGGCTGTGGGCTTCGATATGGGCGATGGTTTCCTCCACCAGGTGCGGCCAGCAATCGGTGACCGGATAGCGGGGATCGTGGCCGATGGCGTCGAGGAAACCCACCTGGTGGCGTTCGCCCAGCGTGGCCAGGAACTTGCGGTAAACCGAGGCTGGAAAACTGTTGGCATGAGCAAAATGAATCGTTTCTCGCATGATGTCTGGTGTCGCACCCTAGTTTTTATATAAATATTCTATCTTACCGTTTGCCCGTGAATTGAATTTAATGCATATTGTTTTCGCATAGCAAGATGCGGTCGCGACCAAAACCGCCGCCTTCCGCGCCCCGCCCGGCCGCCACGGAACCAATGCCTGTGCGCGCCGGTCATTCAAACGCTAACGACCATAAACCATAGAGTCATCCCGTGCCAATCAACTTATCGCTACTCTCATCCCGAATCGTGGGCTTGCTCGCGATCTCGCTGGCCTGCCTGGGCTTGAGCCTGCCCGCGCACGCCATCAACCAGGACGACCTGCTGCCGGCCGAGCAAGCCTTCGCCGCCAAGGTGGAACGCGTCGGCGACCAGCTCAAGCTGACGCTGGACGTGGCCCCCGGCTACTACCTGTACCGCGCCCGCACCCAGATCAGCAGCCAGCCGGCCAATCGGGTGGGAGCGCCGCAATTCCCGGCCGGCAAGGAAAAGAACGACCAGTACTTCGGCAAGCAGACCGTGTTTCTCGGCAAGAACGTGGTGACCGTGCCCCTGCAGCCCAACGCGCCGGCCGAGTTCGAGCTGCAGGTCAAGCTGCAAGGCTGCGCCGACGCCGGCGTCTGCTACCCGCCCTACACCCACAAGCTCAAGGTGGGCGGCACGCCGGCCGCCGGCGGCAAGCTGGGCGAATGGCTGTCGGAGGCCTCCCCGCAGGGAAAGTCCCCGGCCGGCAACAATGAGCTGGCAGCCCAGGGTTGGCTGACCACATTGGGCACCTTTCTGCTGGCGGGCATAGGCATGGCCTTCACCGCCTGCATGTATCCGCTGCTGCCCATCGTTTCCTCATTGATTGCCGGCCAGGGCGCAACACTGACCCGTCGCCGCGGCTTCCTGTTGTCCTTCACCTATGTGCAAGGCCTGGCGCTGACGTACACCTTGGTCGGCGTCATCGCCGGCCTCACCGGCTCGCTGCTGACGGTATGGCTGCAACAGCCGGCGGTGGTGCTGAGCGCCAGCGCGCTGATGGTGGTGTTCGCGCTGTCCATGTTCGATCTGTTCACCATCCAGCTGCCGTCGGCGCTGCAATCTCGGCTGGCCGACACCTCCAATCATCTGTCCGGCGGCAAGTTCGCCACCGTGTTCGCGATGGGCGCGCTGTCCGCGCTGATCATCGGTCCCTGTGTCGCGCCGCCGCTGGCGCTGGCGCTGGGCTATATCGGCAGCACCGGCGACGCCGCGCTGGGCGGCGCGGCGCTGTACGCGATGGCGCTGGGCCTGGGCCTGCCGCTGATCCTGATCGGCACTTTCGGCGGCCATGTATTGCCGCGCGCCGGCGGCTGGATGAAAACCGTCAAGGCCGGCTTCGGCGTGGTGATGCTGGGCCTGGCCATCTGGCTGGCCGCGCCCTTCCTGCCGGGCGCGCTGGTGATGCTGCTGTGGGCCTTGCTGCTGATAGGCAGCGCGGTGTCGTTGGGCGCGCTGGAAGCGCTGCCTGGCAACGCCGGCGCGCCGCGACGGCTGGGCAAGGCCGCCGGCGTGGCGCTGCTGTTGATAGGCGCCGCGCAATTGGCCGGCCTGCTGGCCGGCGCCGACAATCCGCGCTATCCGCTGCGCTGGCTGGGTCAAGGCCAGGCGGAGGCCCGCGCCGAGGCCGTGTTCCAGCCCGCTGCCAGCAACGCACAGCTGGACGCCTTGCTGGCCAAGGCCAAGGCGGACGGCAAGCCGCTGCTGCTGGACTTCTACGCGGACTGGTGCGTGTCCTGCAAGGAGATGGAGGCGGAAACCTTCCCGGACCCGGCGGTCAGCCGCCAGATGCAGGGCTATCTGCTGGTCAAGGCCGATGTCACCGCCAATAACGCCGAGCACCAGGCGCTGCTCAAGCGCTTCGGTCTGTTCGGCCCACCCGGCATCATCCTGTTCGACAAGCTGGGCCAGGAGGCGGACCGCGTGGTCGGCTTCACGCCGGCGGCGGCCTTCGCCAAGACCCTGGCCGCGACGAACCCGCAATAGCCGCAAGCGCCAATTGCATTCAGCTCCATTGCATTGCAGAATCAGCGGGCCGATCCAGATCGGCCCGTTTTTCATTTTCCGAGAGCCCCATGGCCATCAATAAAGCGTTCCCCAATGTCAGCATTCTGGCGGTGTTCCAGATCGCCATCATCGCCCTGCTGGTGATGTCTTGCCTGCGCGTGATCCAACCGTTCCTGGGCGCCCTGACCTGGGCCTCCATCATCGCCATTTCCGCCTGGCCGCTGCATTGCCGGCTACGGCAAAAACTGGGCGAGCGCCACAAGCTGGCCGCCCTGCTCATCGTGCTGGCGCTGGCGCTGGCGCTGGCGATTCCCATCGGCCTGATGGCGCTGACGCTGGCGGACACCCTGCCCCATCTGTCCGGCCTCACTCACGACCTGACCCAGCTGACCCTGCCCAATGCGCCGGCCTGGCTGGCCAATATCCCGGTGGTGGGCGAAAGCCTGCAAAAGCTGTGGGGCAGCGTGCAGGCCGACCTGCCCGGCTTCTTCGAAAAAATCCGCCCGGCGGTGAACCAGGGCGCGCTGTGGCTATTGTCCGGCGGCGCCAATCTCAGCCTGAGCCTGCTGGAAATCGTCTTGGCCATCATCGTGTCCGGCCTGCTGCTGATCAACGGCGACCGGCTGTGGGACATGGTGGAGCTGATCGTGATCAAGCTGGGCGGCGCACCGGCCGGCGAGCTGCCGGACGTGATCGCCCGCACCATACGCAGCGTCACCACCGGGGTGGTGGGCACCGCGCTGGCGCAGACCATTCTGTGCGTGATCGGCCTCTTGATCGCAGGCGTGCCCGGCGCACTGGTGCTGGGCTTCCTCTGCTTCATCGTCGCGGTGGCGCAGATGCCGACGCTGATCGTCTGGCTGCCGGCCGCCGCCTGGGTGTTTTACACCGGCAACACCGGCCTGGGCATCTTTCTGCTGGTCTGGGGCTTTTTGCTGATCAACACCATAGACAACATCCTGAAGCCCTTGCTGATCAGCCAGGGCGCGCAGATGCCGCTGTCGCTGATTTTCCTCGGCGTGATCGGCGGCCTGATCGCCTGGGGGGTGATAGGCTTGTTCATCGGCCCCACCCTGCTGGCGGTGGCGCTGACCATGCTGCGCCACTGGCTGCGGCCGGAGTGCCCGGAGCCCAAGAACGCAGATGAAGACTGCGCGGAACAGACCGCCGATTAAGCGCGTGCAGACCATCCCGCGAGCAAGAGCGAGACCTTGAACAGGCTCAAAGCCGCTGCAACAGGAGAATCCCGACCATGACCCTCGCCACCCTGCTCGCCTTCGCCTTCATCATGGCCGTGGGCATTCTCACGCCGGGGCCCACGGTCTTGCTGGCGCTGAGCAATGGTTCCCGCTTCGGCTTGCGCTACGCGCTGTACGGCATGCTGGGCGCGGTATTGGCCGACTTGCTGCTGGTGCTGTTGGTGGGCCTGGGTTTCGGCGCGCTGCTGGCGGCATCGGAAACCCTGTTTCTGATCGTCAAATGGCTGGGCGTGGCCTTTCTCGCCTATGTCGGCCTGCAAATGCTGCGCGCCAAAAGCGGGCTAGCCTCGGTTGATGACGCCGCGCGCCAGCCCTCGCGCTGGGCCGCCGTCGCCAAGAGCTTTTCCGTGGCCATGGGCAACCCCAAGTATTATTTCTTCATGTCCGCGCTGCTGCCGCAGTTCGTCGCGCCAGCCGAGGCCCAGCTGCCCCAGTACCTGGCCTTGGCCACCGTGATCGTGGCGATAGACGTGCTGGCGATGAGCGGCTACGCGCTGCTGGGCGCGAAATCGCTGCAGCTGTGGCGGGAAAACGGCGTGAAGTGGCTGAACCGCGTCAGCGGCGGCGCCTTGCTGGCCTTGGCGGGGTCGATCGCGCTGTACCGCAGGAGCGCTTGAGCAACCAATGCAATAAACAAGGGCCCCTCGGGCCCTTTTTGTTGGCGCTCAAAACGCCGGACACTCCACTTCCCAGTCGTCATCGCTCAGATGCAGATGACAGGCCAGCCGCCACGGCCGCGCCTCGGTCCAGCTTTCGCTGGCGGCCTGGGCGGCGTCAATCGCGCCGGCGCGCAGCAACACATTGCGCTCCTTGCGGCTGGGCCGCTGCTCCGCCTCCGGCGTCGCCAGCCTCACCTTGCAGGTGCCGCAAGTGCCCTGGCCGCAACGCCAGTGCAAGGGCACGTCCGCCAGCCGCGCCAGGTCCAGCAGATTGTCGCCGGGCGCCGCCTGCTGTTCGCCGAGCAGTGCGCCGTTTTCATCGACGAAGCGGATGGTGGGCACGGCTCACTGCACCAGCGGCAGATAGGCCAGCATGTCGCCGCGCGCCACCGCCTGACCCGGCTCCAAGCGCACCAGGCCGTCGGCCCAGGCGCAGGACATCAGCACGCCGGAGCCTTGCTGCGGGTACAGTTCCAACTGCCAGCGGCCGTCGACGCACACGCGCCGCACGCGGATGAACTCGCTGCGGCGCGTATCCGGCCGGGTCCAGTCAAAGGCCGCCGGGTACGGGCCTTCCGGCGCCAGCGCCGAGACCGGCAGGCCGGCGCGCCGTTCCAGGAAGGCGCGCGCCAGCACCTGGAAGGTGACGAAGCCGGATACCGGATTGCCCGGCAGGCCGATGAAGTCCGCCTGCCCGATCTTGCCGTAAGCCAGCGGCTTGCCCGGCTTGATCGCCAGTTTCCACAGGTCCAGCGAGCCCTCGGCCTCCACCGCGGCCTTGACATGGTCTTCCTCGCCCACCGACACTCCGCCGCAGGTCATGATCACGTCGGCGGCGTCGGCGGCGTCGCGCAGCGCCTCGCGGGTGGCGCCCAGGGAATCGCGGACGATGCCCAGGTCTATCACCTCGCAGCCCAGACGCATCAGCGCCGGCGCCAGCCAGTAGCGGTTGGAGTTGTAGATCTGACCGGCGGCCAGCGGCCGGCCCGGCTCCACCAGCTCGTCGCCAGTGAAGAACACCGCCACCCGCAGCGGGCGGCGCACCGTCAGCGTTTCCACGCCGATGGACGCGGCCAGGCCGATGTCGGCCGGGTTCAGCACCTTGCCGGCCGGCAGGATTTCCTGGCCGGCGCGGATGTCCTCGCCGCGACGGCGGATGTTCTGGCCGGCGCTGGCCGGCTGGCTGAAACTGACCGTGCCGTCGGCGGCGGTTTCCGCCTGTTCCTGCATGATGACGGCGTCGGCGCCGGGCGGGATTGGCGCGCCGGTGAAGATGCGCGCCACGCTGCCGGCGATCAATGCCTGCGGCACGCTGCCGGCCGGCACTCGCTGCGACACCGGCATCGCCGCCGCTTGTTCGGCGGCGCGCAAGGCGTAGCCGTCCATCGCGCTATTGTCGTGCGGCGGCACGTCCAGCGTGGCCAGCACCGGTTCGGCCAGCACGCGGCCGGCGGCGGCCAGCAGTTCGACTTGTTCGGTGGCGCTCAGCGGCTGGGCGCGCTGCAGCAGCCAGTCGCGGGCTTGTTCAAAGCTCAGCATGGGGCAGATCCAATCGTGAAATCAGGAAGGCGGCGACGGCGTCGGCGTCGTCGCGGTGAAACCAGGGAAGGTCCAGCGTTTGCGGCAGATCGCCGACCACGGCCAGCACTTGGCCGTCGTGCGGATGCAACGCCGGCGCGGCCAGCGCGCTGTTGACCACTTCTATCTTGGGAATCGCTTCGTGTTTGAAGCCTTCGGCCAATACCAGATCGCAAGGGCCCAGCATCGCCAAGTGGGCGGCCAGCGGCAAATCATTGCTGTCCGCCAGTTCCTCCACCAGCATGCGGCGGCGGGCCGAGGCCAGCAGCACTTGGGTGGCGCCGGCCTGGCGATGGCACCAGCTGTCCTTGCCCGGCGTGTCCCAGTCCACATCGTGGTGGGTGTGCTTGACCACGGCGACGCGCAGGCCGCGCGCGGTCAGACGGGGAATCAGTTTTTCCAGCAAGGTGGTCTTGCCGCTGCCGGAATAGCCGGCGAAACCCAACACGCGCATGACGCCGACCCCCATAAAGATTCAGGCGGCCATGATAGCATGGCCGCCCGCGGGCTTGACTCCTACCAAAGAGCTAGCCGCCTAAGCCGCGTGAGCGAGCTTACCGGCCTGCTCCGGCGTCTCAAAACGCTTCCAGTCCACGATCATCACCTGGGTCAGGCCGCAGTCCACCGCCAGCTGCGCCTCGATTTCCTCCAGCACCTGATGGCAATGGATCACGCCGTTGATCACCACTTCGGCCCGGCGCATCACGCTGTCGTCCGGCGTGACAAACCATATGCAGTAATGGCCCATATTCGCTCCCCCAGGTGGTTTCATCGCGACGACGAGCGCGTTTGGCCATCGTCAACTACAAATATCGTCCCAGTTGCCGCCAAACTTCAAGTTTTCTGTCAAACGCCAGCGTATGCGCCGGGCTGGAAGAAGGCAAGGCCAGAATGTCCAGCCCCAGGCCATCCAGCTGTCCGGCCGCGCGCGCGGCGGTGGCGCCGTTGAAGGCGACCGCGCGCAACCGCGGCAGGCTCTGCGCCAGCTCGCGCAGATCGTTGGCGCGCTGATCGCGGATGGCGGTATCCAGGCTGCCGCGCCGCCGCGCGCTGGCGATCACGTCCCACAAGGCCACGCCGGCTCCTTGCAGCGCCTGCAGGCGTTCGGCGTAGGCCAGCTCGACCAGCGGCCGGCCGGTGATCGCCTGCAGCAGCGGCCAGAATTGATTGCGGGGGTGGGCATAGTACTGGCCGGCCTGCAGCGAGGCGTCGCCGGGCAAGGAGCCCAGCACCAAGACGCGGGCATCGGCGCGCGCCACCGGCGGGAAACAGGATTTGGCGGCCTCGCCGCTCAAAACAATTGCCCCTGCTGCCGCGCCAGCCAGGCCTTGACCGGGCCGAAGCTCTTGCGATGCGCCGGCAAGGCGCCGTGCTGCTCCAGCGCGGCCAGGTGTTCCGCGGTGGGATAGCCTTTGTGGCGAGCGAAACCGTATTGCGGATGCAGCGCGTCCAAGGCCACCAGTTCGGCGTCGCGCGCGGTCTTGGCCAGGATGGAGGCGGCGGAAATGGCCGCCACCTTGGCGTCGCCCTTGACGATGGCTTCGCCCGGCACCGGCAGGCCCTTGGGCACGCGGTTGCCGTCGATCAGCGCGCGCGTCGCCTGCGGCTGCAGGCCTTGCACCGCCCGCGTCATCGCCAGCATGGTGGCGTGCAGGATATTGAGCTTGTCGATTTCCTCGACGCTGGCGCTGGCGATGCACCAGGCCAGCGCGTCGCGCTTGATCAACAGCGCCAGCTCGTCGCGGCGGGCCTCGCTCAGCACCTTGGAATCGGCCAGGCCGGCGATGGGCTTGGCCGGGTCCAGAATCACCGCGGCGGCGAACACCGCGCCGGCCAGCGGGCCGCGGCCGGCTTCGTCCACTCCGGCGATCCGTTCCGGATCAAGCCCGCTCATTGCCGCCCCACCACGTGCAGCACCGCTTCCGCCGCCAATGCGGCGGTGTCCTGGCGCAAGGACTGATGCAGTTCGGTGAAGGCGTCCACCATCTCGCGGCGCGCGTCCTGATCCTCGTACAGTCTTTGCATTTCCGCCGCCAGCTTGGCCGGCGTCGCTTGCTTCTGCAGCAGCTCCGGCACCACGAAGCGGCCGCACAGGATATTGGGCAGGCCGACGTAAGGCAGGCGGATCTTGCGCTTGACCAGGCGGTAAGTCAGCGCGGACAGCTTGTAGCTGATCACCATCGGTTTCTTGGTCAGCGCCACTTCCAGCGTGGCGGTGCCGCTGGTGACCAACACCGCGTCGCTGGCGATCATCGCCATCTGCGCGTGGCCGAACAGCTTGCGCAGCGGCAGGTCCCAGCCCTTGTGGCGGCTGAGCATGCGGTCGAACAGCGCCATGGTGGGACGGGTGGCCAAGGGCACCAGGAACTGGGCGTCCGGATAGGTTTTCAGCAGCAGTTTGGCGGTTTCGATATACAGCGGCGCCATGTGTTCCAATTCACTGACGCGGCTGCCCGGCATCAGGGTGAACACCGGCGCGCGCTGCGGCAGGCCCAGCTGCTCGCGCATCGCGCCCTGGTCCGGCCGCAGCGGAATCTCGCTGGCCAGCGGGTGGCCGACATAGGTGACCGGCACCCCGGCCTGGCGGTACAGCGGCGGCTCCATCGGAAACAGGCACAGCATGTGGCTGACGCTGCGGCCTATCTGCTGCACCCGCTCCGGCCGCCAGGCCCAGACCGAGGGGCTGACGTAATGGATGGTGGGAATGCCGGCGCGCTTGAGCGCGGCTTCCAGGTCCAGGTTGAAGTCCGGCGCGTCGATGCCGATGAAGACGTCCGGCTTTTCGGCCAGCAATCTATCGCGCAGGGTGCGGCGGATGCGCAGCAGCTCCGGCAGGCGCTTGAGCACTTCGGCATAGCCCATCACCGCCAGCCGGCTTTGCGGCGCGTGGCTGACGAAACCCCGCGCTTCCATGCGCGGGCCGCCGATGCCGGCGAACTCGATGTCGGGATGGCGCGCCATCAGCGCGTCCATCAGGTGGGCGGCAAGAAGGTCGCCCGAGGCTTCCCCAGCCACCATGGCGACCTTCAGTGCCCGCTTGCTTTTGAACAAAGTGTCGGGCATGGATCTCAGCGAATGATGCCTCTGGCGGACTGGCCAAAGAAGCGGGTGAACGGCGCCAGCTCATCGTGGCCGGCGGCGGCGTCCGCCAGGATGGCGGCCTTGGCGTCCTCGAAGGACAGGCCCTGGCGGTACAAGGTCTTGTAGGCGCCCCGCACGCGGCGGATCTGCTCGGCGCTGAAGCCGCGGCGCTTCATGCCTTCGGCGTTGATGCCGGAGGGCACCGCGCGGTTGCCGTGCGCCATCACGAACGGCGGCACGTCCTGGGCCACGGCGCTGGCGAAGGCGGTCATCGCGTGCTCGCCGATGATGGCGAACTGATGCACGCTGGTGAAGCCGCCCAGGATCACCCAGTCGCCCAGCTGCACGTGGCCGGCCAGGGTGGCGTTATTGGCCAGAATCACGTTATTGCCCACCTGGCAGTCATGCGCGACGTGCACATAGGCCATCACCCAGTTGTCGTTGCCGACACGGGTCACGCCCACGTCCTGGGCGGTGCCGGTGTTGAAGGTGCAGAATTCGCGAATGGTGTTGTTGTCGCCGATTTCCAGGCGGGTCGGCTCGCCGGCGTACTTCTTGTCCTGCGGCTGGGCGCCCAGCGAGCAGAACTGGAAGATACGGTTGTTCTTGCCGATGGAGGTGTGACCCTCGATCACCACATGAGGGCCCACCCAGCTGCCGCTGCCGATGCTGACATTGGGGCCGATGATGGTGTAAGGGCCGATTTCCACGTCGGCGGCGATCTGGGCCTTGGGGTCGACGATGGCGGTTGGATGGATGGCCATGATCACACCTCGCGCTTGGCGCACATGATTTCGGCTTCACAAGCCAGCTGGCCGTCCACCAGCGCGCGCGCGGAGTACTTGCCGATGCCGCGCTTGCTGGTGATCAGTTCCACTTCGAAGGTCAGCTGGTCGCCCGGCACCACCTGGCGCTTGAAGCGGGCGTTGTCGATGCCGACGAAGAAGTACAGCTCGTTCTCGGCGCGCTCGCCCTGGCTGCGGATGGCCAGGATGCCGGCGGCCTGGGCCATCGCCTCGATGATCAGCACGCCCGGCATCACCGGGTATTGCTCGAAATGGCCAACGAAGAACGGCTCATTGATGGTCACGTTCTTCAGCGCCTTGATGCGCTTGTTTTCCTCGAACTCGGTGACACGGTCCACCAGCAGGAAAGGATAGCGATGCGGCAGATAGCGCATGATCTCGCGGACATCGATGGTGATGGCGTGTTCAGACATTGGGGGACTCCTCCTGATTCTTCATTTCTTTGAGCTCGCGTTCGAGCTGTTTGAGCCGCTTGGCCATATCGTCCAGATGACGGACGTGCACCGCGTTGGCCAACCACTCTTTCATAGATTGCAAGGGGTAGGACGAGGCATAGGTGCCCGGCGTCTTGATCGACTTCGACACCAGGGTGCCGCCGCCGATATGGGTTTTATCGCAGATTTCAATGTGGCCGACGAACATCGCCGCGCCGCCCACGGTGCAGTAAGCGCCAATCTTGGCGCTGCCGGCGATGCCGACGCAGCCGGCGATGGCGGAATGCTCGCCGATCTGCACGTTGTGGGCGACCTGCACCAGATTGTCGATCTTGGCGCCACGCTTGACGATGGTATCCGCCATCGCGCCGCGGTCCACCGTGGTATTGGCGCCGATTTCCACGTCGTCCTCGATGATGACGCGGCCGGTTTGCGGAATTTTGAACCAGTGGTCCTTGTCCCAGGCCAGGCCAAAACCGTCGGCGCCGATCACGCTGCCGGAATGCACGCCGACGCGATGACCCAGCACGCAACCATGGTAAAGCGTGACGTTGGGATACAAGACCACGTCGTCGCCCAGCACGCAGTCGTCGCCCACCACCACGCCCGGCAGCAGCCGGCAGCGCTCGCCGATGACCACGTTGCGGCCGATGCTGACGTGTTCACGCAGCTCGGCGCTGGCCGCCACCCGAGCGCCCTCGCCCAGCACCGCGCTGGGGTGAATGCCGGCATGCGCCGTCGGCTGCGGATGGAACAGCGCGGCCAGGCGCGCGAAATAAAGATAGGGGTCGGCGGCGACAATCCAGGAACGCTGGTTCCAAGCCGCGCTTTGCGCCAGCTCTTCCGCCATTTTGGGCGCGACGATCACCGCGCTGGCGCCGCTTTCGTCCAGTTGCTTGCGATACTTGGGGTTGGCCAGAAAGGCGATGTCGCCGGACTCGGCCGCTTCCAGCGGCGCCAGCCGGTTGACGCTCAGGTCCGGACCCGCCAGTTCTCCGCCCAGCTGCCCGGTAATGAATGAGAGGGTATAAGCCATCAAAAACGAAAGCCGACGGGGGGTGGGCTTGCTCCCATAATGTGTGGGGGCGCGCGCCCAGGGCCGCCCGCATCCGGGACGGCCATTACGCCGCCCCACCCTGCCTTCAGCGCTCCAATTCCTTCAGAACCTTGGGCGTCAGGTCATACTTGGGGTTCACATACACCACATCCTGCAGGATCAGGTCGTACTGCTCGCGCTCGGCGATCTGCTTGAGCGCGCGGTTGGCGCGCTCCTGCACCGAGGCGAACTCCTCGTTGCGCCGCTGGTTGAAGTCCTCGGACAGCTCACGGCCCTTGGCCCGGTAGTCCCGGTCCAAAGCCGCGTATTCACGCTCGTAACGCTTGCGGTCGTCGGAATTCAAGCTGCTCTTGGCCAGCTGGGACTCCAGCTCCTTGGCGCGCGCCTCCATCTTCTTCAACTCGTTGCGACGCTCGGCGAACTCTTTGTCCAGGCGTTTCTGGATGGCGATCGCCGGCGCCGCCTCGCGATAGATGCGCTCGGTGTTGACATAACCCATCTTGAGCTCGGCCGCCTGAGCCGACAAAGCAGCCATCGACAAGAGCACGGCCGCCCATTGCAATGTTTTCATATAACAACCCCGTCAATTTTAGAACACGGTACCCAGCTGGAATTGGAAGCGCTGGACTTTGTCGGTGTCCTTCTTCTTCAGCGGGTTGGCGATACTGAATTTCATCGGGCCGATCGGAGACAGCCAGGTCAGCGCCACGCCTGCGGAATAGCGCAGGCCATCGCCGGCGGAGCTGCCCGCCACCGACGGATCCCACAGAGTACCGGCATCCATGAACATGCTGGCGCGCACCGACTTATTGTCCTTCATTCCCGGGAAGGGGAACAAGATCTCGGCATTGGCCACCGCCTTGCGGGTACCGCCCAGATAGTCGCCATTGGTGTCGCGCGGACCGATACTGCTGGTGTCGTAGCCGCGCACCGAGCCCAGGCCGCCCAAGTAGAAGTTCTGGAAGAACGGCAGGCGCGAGGTCTTGCCGTAACCATCGGCATAGCCCAGCTCGCCATTCAGCATCAGCGTGAAGGTCTTGGTCATCGGGAAGAACCAAGTCTGCTGATGGGTCAGGCGATAGTATTGCAGATCGCCGCCCGGCAGGCCGGCGTCGGCGCCCACCTTGATCACCGCGCCGCGAGTCGGCCACAGCGCGCTGTCACGGGTATCGCGACCCCAGCTGATGGTGCCCAGCAGCGTGTTGTTGCTGGCGCCGTACTGGTTGACGAAGTCGATATAGCGCTGCGGGCTGTTCGAATAGGTGGTGATCTTGGTGTTTTCCGCGCCAATGCTGAAGTTGATGCGGTCGTACTCGGTCACCGGCACGCCGAAACGCACCGCGCCGCCTATGGTGCTGGTCTTGTACGCGGAAATATTGGTGGCGTCCGGGTTGTAGACGCGGTTGTACAAGTCATAGCCCAGGCTGACGCCGTCCGGCGTGAAGTACGGATCGGTGAAGGACAGCGAGATATTCTTGTTGACCTTGCCGGTGGACAGACCCAGCGACATATACTTGCCGGAGCCGAAGATATTGCTCTGCGACAGGCTGGCGGACAGCTGCACGCCCTCGCCCTGCACAAAACCGATACCCGCGGACACGCTGCCGGTGGAGCGCTCTTTCAGGCTGATGTTCATGTCCACCTGATCGGCGGCGTCCGGCACCGCCGGCGTTTCGATGTTGACGTCCTCGAAATAGCCCAGCAGTTCCACGCGCTCCTTGCTGCGCTTGATCTTGTCGGCGCCGTAGGGGGCGCCTTCCAGCTGGCGCAATTCGCGGCGGATCACTTCGTCGCGGGTCTTGGTGTTGCCGGCGATGTTGACGCGGCGCACATAGGTCTTGCGACCCGGATCCACGAAGAAGGTGAAGGCCACGGTCTGTTTGTCGTGGTCGATGTCCGGCAGCACGTTGACGTTGGCGAAAGCGTAGCCGGCCTGGCCCAGGCGGTCGCTCAGCGATTTAACCGATTCGGTGATGCGCTCGTTGTTGAAGGTATCCCCGGCCTTGGCCTGGATCAGTTTGCGCAGATCCGCTTCCGGCACTTTCAGGTCGCCGGCCAGCTTGATGTCGGAGATGGTGAACTTCTTGCCTTCGTGAATATTCACCGTCAGGAACATGTCCTGCTTGTCGGCGCTGATCGATACCTGGGTGGAATCGATGTTGAACTCCAGATAGCCCTGGTTCTGGTAGAAGGCCTTGAGCTTTTCCAGGTCGCCGGTCAGCTTCTGCTTGGAATACTGGTCGTCCTTGGTGATCCAGGACAGCCAGCCGCCGGTGGTCAGGCTGAACAGGTCTATCAGTTCGGACTGCTTGAAGGCGCTGACGCCGACAAGGCGGATATCCTTGATGCGCGCGGTCACGCCCTCGTTGATGTCCAGCGTCACCGCCACGCGGTTTCGTTCCAGCTTGGTCACCGACGGCGTCACTTCCACCGAATACTTGCCGCGGCTGTAATACTGGCGCTTGAGCTCCTGCACCGCGCCGTCCAGCAACGCCTGGTCGAAGATCAGCGATTCGGCGAAGCCATTGTCCTTCAGCGCCTTCTTCAGCTGGTCCTTGCTGAATTCCTTGGCGCCGTTGATATTGAGCTGGCTGACCACCGGGCGCTCGGCCACGGCCACGATCACCACATTATCGCGCGACTCGATGCGCACATCATTGAAGAAGCCGGTGGCGAACAAGGCCTTGATCGCCTCGTTGGCCTTCTGGTCATTGAAGGTGTCGCCCACCTTGACCGGCAGATAATTGAACACGGTGCCGGGCTCGGTGCGCTGCAGGCCCTCGACACGGATGTCTTTGATGACAAAAGGATCAGCAGCCCAGACCAAGGAGGCCGAGGTCAGGCCCAGTACGGCTGCTGCAAGCAATTTCAATTTCATAGATCGGTTTTAACCCCCAAATAGGCGGCTGAAATCATTCAGCAAGGCAAACGCCATCAAAGACGCCAGCAAGATGAAGCCAATTTTTTGTCCGAACAATTGCGCCCGCTCACTGACGGGGCGGCCTCTGATCAACTCCGCGACATAATACATTAAGTGCCCGCCATCCAGAACTGGAATCGGCAGCAGATTCAGCACGCCGATGCTGATGCTGATCAAGGCCAGGAACTCAAGATAAGGCGTCAGGCCTTCGCGCGCGGTCTGGCCGGCGACATTGGCGATGGTCAGCGGGCCGGACAGATTATCCAGCGAGGCCTGGCCCATCAGCATGCGTCCCATGAACTTGACGCTCATCCAGCTGGTGTCCCAGGTCTTGGCCAAGGCGGCCAGCGCCGCCTGCGGCACCGAGTAATGCTCGGTGTACAGCAGCTGGCGCCCCCAGTCGGCATCGGCCTGCGGCGCGGCGCCGATGCGCCCCACCACTTCGCCGTCCTGCTGATGCGCCTGCGGCCGCACCTTGATGTTCAGCGTTTCCGCGCCGCGCAGGACTTTCACGTCCAGATCGCGCCCCGGGCTGTTGCGCACCTGGGTCACCCAGCCTTCCCAGCTGTTCAAAGCCTGGCCGTTGAGCGCCAGCAGCTTGTCGCCCGCCTTGAGGCCGGCGCTCTGCGCGGCGCCGCCGTCTTCCAGCGCGCCTATCACCGGCAAGAAACGGCCCGGCGTCAGGCCGGTGCTGCCCTGCTGCATCGCGGTGACCGCCTTGTCGCCGAAGCGGGCGGGGTCGATGCGGCGTTCGGCCTTGGCGCCGGCGGCGGTTTCCACCCGCACCACGGTGGCGTCCGGCGACATCGCCGCCTCGACGAAGGCGAGGCGGATCTGCTGCCAGTTGGCCACCGGCTGGCCGGCTATGCTCAGGATGCGGTCGCCAGGCGCGAAGCCGGCGGCTGCGGCCGGGGTCTGCGCCACCACGGTGCCGACCAAGGGCTTGACCTGGCTCACGCCCTGCCCCAGCACCACCCAGTACAGCAACACCGCCAGCAAGAGATTGGCCAGCGGCCCAGCGGCGACGATGGCGATGCGCTTCAACACATGCTGATTATTGAAGGCCTGCGGGCGCAGTTCCTCCGTCACCGGGCCCTCGCGCTCATCCAGCATGCGCACATAGCCTCCCAGCGGGATCGGACAAATCACCCACTCGGTGCCCTTGCGCCAATACGTCCACAGCGGCTTGCCGAAGCCGATGGAGAAGCGCAACACCTTGACGCCGCACAGCCGAGCCACCCAGTAGTGGCCCAGTTCGTGAAAGGTCACCAGCAAGCCGATGGCCGCCAGGAAGGCGAGCAAGGTCAGCATGCGGCCACCCTTTGCAGCGCGAAGGCGCGCGCCTCCTCATCCTTGGTCAGCAAACCCTCGACCGAGTCGCTGCCGGCCAGGCTGACACCCTCAAGTGCGGCGGATACCACGGCGGGAATGTCGAGGAAGCGCATGCGCCCCTGCAGGAACGCCTCCACCGCGACTTCGTTGGCGGCGTTCAACACCGCCGGCGCGTCGCCGCCCAGGCGCAACACCTCGAAAGCCAGTTTAAGACAGGGGAAACGCTCCAGGTCCGGCGCTTCGAAAGTCAGATTGGACATGGAGAAGAAGTCCAGCGAGCCCACGCCGGCCTCGATGCGCTCCGGCCAGGCCAGCGCGCAAGCGATGGGCGTGCGCATGTCCGGCGAGCCCAACTGGGCCATCACCGAACCGTCGCGGTACTGCACCATGGAATGGATCACGCTTTGCGGATGCACCACCACTTCGATGCGTTCCGGCGGCGCGGAGAACAGCCAGTGCGCCTCGATCACTTCCAGGCCCTTGTTCATCAGCGATGCCGAGTCGACGGAAATCTTGCGCCCCATCACCCAGTTGGGATGGCGGCAGGCGTCGTCGGGCGTGACATGCGCCAGCGCCGCCAGCGGCGTCTGACGGAAAGGCCCGCCGGAAGCGGTGAGAATGATTTTGCGGATGCCGGCGGCGTCCAGATTGCCGGCGTAATCGTGCGGCAAGGACTGGAAAATGGCGCTGTGCTCGCTATCCACCGGCAGCAGGGTAGCGCCGTGGCGGCGCACCGCGTCCATGAACAGACGGCCGGCCACCACCAAGGATTCCTTATTGGCCAGCAAGATGCGCTTGCCGGCGCGCGCCGCCGCCATTGCTGACGGCAGGCCGGCGGCGCCGACGATGGCTGCCATCACCACGTCGGCCTCCGGCAGCGCCGCCACCTGGACCAGAGCGGCCGGGCCGTGCAGCACCTCGGTCTCCACGCCGGCCTCGGCCAGCCGGCCGCGCAGTACATCGGCGGACGCGGCATCGCCGGTCACCACGTAAGCCGGCCGGAATTGCAGCGCCTGCTCGAACAGGCGCTGCACCTGGAGGTTGCCGCTCAGCGCCACCACCCGGTAACGCTCGGGGTGGCGCGCCACCACATCCAGCGTATTGACGCCCACGCTGCCGGTGGCGCCGAGAACGACAATCCCTTGCGGTTTCGTCATTTGAATTTCCTGCGGTTACATGCCGCCCAAAACGCGCAGCGCGTTGCTGACGGCGAGGACGGCGATAAGACTGTCGATACGGTCGTACACGCCGCCGTGACCGGGCAGCAAGCTGCTGCTGTCCTTGATGCCCGCCGCGCGCTTGAACCAGGATTCCAGCAGGTCGCCCATCACGCTGACCGCCGTCAGCGGCAAGGCCAGCAGCAATAGCGCCCATGTCGGCAGGCTGATGTCTATCCAGCCCAAGTGGTCGACCAGCGCCACGTACAAGGCCACGCAGATCACGCCGCCGTACACGCCTTCCCAGCTTTTACCCGGGCTGATGGACGGCGCCAGCTTGCGCCGGCCAAAGGCCTTGCCGGAAAAATAAGCGGCGATGTCCGCCACCCACACCAGACCCATCACCGCCAGCAGCGCGAAAGCGTCGGCGGCGCCAGGCTGCGGCCGCCATTCCAAGAAGGCGAACCAGGCCGGCAGCATCAGCAGCCAGCCCAGCAGCCAGGCCATCGGCCCTTGGCGGATGCGCCAGCGCTTGGCCAGCCAGCACGGCACCAGCAGCAGCCAGAACGCCAGCGTCAGCGCATGCTCCACCGGGCCCAGCCGATAATGACTAAACCAGGCCGCAGCGGCCAGACCGCTGCTGACGGCCAGATACAGCCATTTACCGGCGCCGGCCATGCCGGCCATGCGGCTGAACTCCCACAAGGCCAGGACGATGATCAGCCAGGAGAAGCCGGCCCAGGCCTCGGCTGGAAACAGGAACAGCGCCGCCAGCATCAAGGGCAGCAAGACCAGAGCGGTCAGTACGCGTGTCAGCAGCATGGCTTAGCGCCCATCCCGGCGCAGATGCTCCGGCAATTGTTCGCTGGTGCGGCCAAAGCGGCGTTCGCGGCACTGATAGGAATCGATCGCCGTTTCCAGCGCCGCGCGGTCGAAATCCGGCCACAAGGTCTCGGTGAAGTAGAGCTCGGAATAAGCCAGCTGCCACAACAGGAAGTTGCTGATGCGCTGTTCGCCGCCGGTGCGGATGAACAGGTCCGGCTCCGGCGCCCACGGCATCGACAGACGCTGGCTCAGCGCCTCTTCGTCGATCTCGGTGACGCCCTCGGCGATCAGGCCGTTGACCGCGTTGAGAATGTCCCAGCGGCCGCCGTAGTCGGCGGCGATGTTCAAGGCCAGGCCGTCGTTGCCGGCGGTCTTGTCCTCGGCGCGGCGGATGCGCTCCTGCAAATCGGCGCTGAAGCGCTCGCGCGAGCCCAATACCCGCAAGCGGATATTATTGCTGTGCAGCTTGCTGACCTCGTGTTCCAGCGCGCGGATGAACAGGTCCATCAAAAAGCTGACCTCGTCCTGCGGGCGCCGCCAGTTCTCGGTGGAAAATGCGAACAGGGTCAGGCATTCGACGCCCAGCTCCTTGCAGGCTCCAACGATCTCGCGCACGGTGTCCAGACCACGCTTGTGGCCTGCCACGCGCGGCAGAAAGCGCTTTTTGGCCCAACGGCCGTTGCCATCCATGATGATGGCGATGTGCCGCGGCACGGAGCGCACCTCCGGCACATCCTTGGTAGAGCTTGCAAACAAGGTACGGCGCTCCTTAGACGGCCATCAGGTCGGCTTCCTTGGCGGCCAGGGCCTTGTCGATTTCGACGGTGTATTTGTCGGTCAGCTTCTGGATCTCATCCTGGCCGCGACGCTCGTCGTCCTCGGTGATGGCCTTGTCTTTGAGCAGGTTCTTGAATTCGTTGTTGGCGTCGCGGCGGATATTGCGCACGGCCACGCGCGCGCCCTCGGCCTCGCCACGCACCACTTTGATCAGATCCTTGCGGCGCTCTTCGGTCAGCATCGGCATCGGCACGCGGATGATTTCGCCCATGGAGGCCGGGTTCAGGCCCAGGTCGGAATCACGGATCGCTTTTTCGATCTTGGCCAGCATCGGCTTTTCCCAAGGCTGCACGCCAATGGTGCGCGCGTCCACCAGGGTAACGTTGGCCACTTGGCTTACCGGCACGTCGCTGCCATAGTAGTCCACCATGACATGATCAAGAATGCCGGTATGGGCGCGGCCGGTGCGCACTTTGCTCAGGTCGGTCTTGAATGCTTCCAGCGACTTCTGCATTTTCTGCTCGGCCGATTTCTTGATGTCGTTAATCATGTCCACTCCAAATCGAAACTTAAAAAGACAAGGCGAAAACGGCCATTGCCGCTTTCGCCTTCAGCAATTTTCAAACTCAGCAGTGTACCAGCGTGCCTTCGTCTTCGCCAAGCACGACCCGAGTCAGCGCGCCGCTCTTGAAGATGCTGAACACCTTGATGTTCAGGTTCTGGTCGCGGCACAAGGCGAAGGCGGTGGCGTCCATCACCTTCAGATTGCGCGAGATCGCCTCGTCGAAGGTCAGGGTCTGGTAGCGCACCGCGTCCGGGTTCTTCTTCGGATCATCGGTGTACACGCCGTCCACCTTGGTGGCTTTCAGCATGATGTCCACGTTCATTTCCATGCCGCGCAGCGCCGCGGCGGTGTCGGTGGTGAAGAAGGGGTTGCCGGTGCCGGCGGCGAAGATCACCACCTTGCCCTCTTCCAGATACTGCATCGCCTTGCCACGCACATAGGGCTCGGCGATTTGCTGCATGGTCAGAGCCGACTGCACGCGAGCGATCAACCCAGCCTTGGTCATCGCGTCTTTCAGCGCCAGCGCGTTCATCACCGTCGCCATCATGCCCATGTAGTCCGCGGTGGCGCGGTCCATGCCCGCGGCCGCCGGCGCGACGCCGCGGAAGATGTTGCCGCCGCCGATCACCACGCCCACTTCCACGCCAAGCTCCACGACTTCCTTGATCTGACCGACGATCTGCTCGATCGTGGTACGGTTGATGCCGTAGCTGTCATCGCCCATCAGGGCCTCGCCGGAAAGTTTCAGCAGGATGCGTTTATAGGCAGGAACTTGGCTCATGGTAACCTCTGGTTTGGCTGGATATTCGGTTTTCAGTTTGCAAAACGGCACCCTGCAGGCAGGGTGCCGTCAATACGTCTCGCGACTGGGTGCTTACAGCTTGGCGGCTGCGGCCACTTCAGCGGCGTAGTCTACTACTTTCTTCTCAATGCCTTCGCCCACTACGAACATGGCGAACGCCTTGACCGAGGCTTTCTTCTCGGCCAGCAGTTTTTCCACGGTCAGGTCCGGGTTCTTGACGAAAGGTTGGCCCATCAGGGTCACTTCGGCCAGGAATTTGTTCACGCGGCCTTCAACCATCTTGGCGACGATATCGGCCGGCTTGCCGGATTCGGCGGCCTGAGCGGTGTAGATCTTGCGCTCTTGTTCCAGGATGTCGGCGGAAACCTGATCCTTGGACACGCAGATCGGCTTGGAAGCGGCGATGTGCATGGCCACGTCCTTGCCCACTTGCTCTTCGCCGGCGAAATCGACGATCACGCCGATCTTGGCGCCGTGCAGGTAGGTGGCGATCGCGCCTTCGGTCTGGTAGCGAACGAAGCGACGGATGGTCATGTTCTCGCCCAGCTTGGCGATGGCGGCCTTGCGGATGTCTTCAACGGACTGACCGTCGATTTCCACGGCGGACAGCGCTTCCACGTCGGCCGGGTTGGCTACGACCACAGCCTTGGCGGCGGCGGCGGCCAGGGCCAGGAAGGTCGGGTCCTTGGCAACGAAGTCGGTTTCGCAGTTCACTTCCACCAGGGCGCCAACGCCGCCTTCAACGAAGGAACCGATGATGCCTTCGGCAGCCACGCGGCCAGCCATTTTGGAAGCCTTGTTGCCGGACTTGATGCGCAGGATTTCTTCAGCCTTGGCGGCGTCGCCTTCGGCTTCCACCAGGGCTTTCTTGCACTCCATCATGCCGAGGCCGGTAGCCGCGCGCAGATCCGAAACCATTTTTGCGGTAATGTCCGCCATACTTCTCACTCCTGAATGATTTTGATTACGTGGGTCTAAAAAAAGGGGCTTGCGCCCCCTTTTTCGTCTGCTTACTCGGCTTGAGCCGATTCAGCAGCCACGATCTCTTGCAGAGACTGGGCGCGGCCTTCCAGCACCGCGTCGGCCATGCCGCGAGCGTACAGGCGGATGGCGCGGCTGGAGTCGTCGTTGCCCGGGATCACGTAATCGATGCCGTCCGGGGTGTTGTTGGTATCAACAACGCCGATAACCGGGATACCCAGTTTCTTGGCTTCGACGATGGTACCTTTCTGGTAGCCAGTGTCGATAACGAAGATGGCGTCCGGCAGGCCCTTCATATCCTTGATGCCGCCCAGCGAACGCTCCAGCTTGTCGACTTCGCGTTGCAGGTCCAGCAGTTCTTTCTTGTTGTAACCGGTATCGCCGGCGGATTCCAGGATGGCGCGCTTTTCTTCAAGACGCTTGATCGACTGCTTCACGGTCTTGTAGTTGGTCAGCATGCCACCCAGCCAGCGGTGGTCAACAAACGGCATGCCGCAACGGGCAGCTTCTTCACGTACGATCTCACGAGCCTGGCGCTTGGTGCCCACGAACATGATGGAACCTTTGTTGGCGGCCAGACGACGCACATATTCCTGAGCTTCCACGAACAGCGGCAGAGTCTTTTCCAGGTTGATGATGTGAATCTTGTTGCGGCTGCCGAAGATGTACTTGGCCATCTTCGGGTTCCAGAAGCGGGTTTGGTGGCCGAAGTGAACGCCGGCCTCAAGCATTTGACGCATGGTAACGTTGGTGGACATGCAAAAACTCCTTAAAGGGTTAAGCCTCCATCCGCGCAGACAACCTCGAAGCGAGGCACCCTTTGGCGCGGATGTGCGTAATAGATGATTTTCCCCCGCCAGTATGGCAAGGGACGCGGGATTCTAGCACCGGACGCCGATTCGCTCAAGCCTCCTCGCGCGCGGCGCGGGCTTTTTCACGCTGCAGGCGCAGTTTGCGCCGCGTCATCCGCGCAACAAAAAAGGTGGGCAACACCCCCAGGAAAAACAAGGTGGACAGCGAAGCCAGCACGCTGTGCTGCGCCACCGCCAGCATCAGCACCACGTAGAGCCAGCCCAGCAACACGATCAGCAGCATATTTAAACAATCGTTTGAATTTTCCGGCAAAGCCGACAACAATGACAGCGCCGGGTCAAACCCATTGCGCCCGTCAACCCTCGACCGACTGACATTGTAAAGCGAGCCTCGCCCCATGCAAACCGCCATCACCCGCCTGCTCGGCATCCAGCGCCCGCTGATCTGCCCCGGCATGAGCTATATCGCCACCCCGGAACTGGTCGCCGCCGTCGGCAACGCCGGCGGCCTCGGCATACTCGCCACTGGACCGCTGACGCCGGAGCAGACGCGACAAGCGATACGCCGCGTGCGCGAGCTGAGCGACACCCCCTTCGGCGTCGGCTGCACGCTGATGATGCCGGGCGCCAAGGAAAACGCCATGGTCGCGCTGGAAGAGCGCGTGCCGGTAATCAACTTCTCCCTGGGCAAGGGCGACTGGCTGATTGAGCGCGCCCACGCCTACGGCGGCAAGGTCATCGCCACCGTGGTGACGGAGAAGCACGCGCGCTCGGCGCAGGCGTCCGGCGCCGACGCCCTGCTGGTCACCGGCCACGAGGCCGCCGCCCACGGCGGCGCCGTCACCTCCCTGACACTCATCCCAGCCATCCGCAAGGCTTGCGAGCTGCCCATCATCGCCGCCGGCGGTTTCGCCGACGGCCGAGGCCTGATCGCCGCGCTGGCGCTGGGCGCCGATGCGGTGGCCATGGGCACGCGGCTGGCGATGAGCCGGGAAAGCCCGGTGCATCAGCGCACCAAGGAGATGATTCGCCAGCGCGGCGTGGCCGACACCTTGTATTCCAAGAATTTCGACGGCCTGTGGTGCAGGGTGATGGACACCCCGACCGCACGCCAGGCCACGCGCAAGCCACTGGGCCTGCTCGCCGCCGCCTGGCGCGCCAGCGCCGCCGCGCGCAAGCTGGGCATGCCCATCGCCAAAGTGGTGTTGGGCGGCCTGCTGAGCCAGCCGCAGGCCTTGCGTCAGCTGGCGCAATTCGGCGCCGCCACTGAGTCCATCCGCCTGGCCATAGAGGACGGCGACCTCGACAAGGGCGTGCAGCTGATCGGCCAGGCCCAGGGCTTGATCGACGACGCGCCCAGCGTGGCCGAGCTATTCGAACGCATCCTGACCGAGGCGGACGCCTGCCGGCGACGGCTGAACGCCTTAAGCGACTAAGACCCCGCTCACCTCATGAAGCGCAGCAAGGCGAGTACAAACCCCAAGACATAAAAAAAACCGCCGCCCCATCAAGGGTACGGCGGTTTTTGCCAGACCGGCGTCTATCAGGACGCGGCGTTGGCCTTGGCCATCTTGCGGCGATCCGATTCGTTCAGGTAACGCTTGCGGATGCGGATGGACTTCGGCGTGATTTCCACCAGCTCGTCATCGTCGATGAATTCAACGGCGGATTCCAGCGTCAGCTTGATCGGCGTGGTCAGACGCACGGCTTCGTCGGTGCCGGAGGCGCGCACGTTGGTCAGCTGCTTGCCCTTGACCGGGTTCACCACCAGGTCGTTGTCGCGGCTGTGAATGCCGATGATCATGCCTTCGTACAGCTTCTCGCCCGGAGCCACGAACATGCGGCCGCGGTCTTCCAGCTTCCACAGCGCGTAAGCCACCGCTTCGCCGTTCTCCTGCGAGATCAGCACGCCGTTGTGACGGCCCGGCATGTCCGGCTTGACCGGAGCGTAGTCGTCGAACACATGGCTCATCAGGCCGGTGCCGCGGGTCATGGTCATGAAGTCGGACTGGAAGCCGATCAGGCCGCGCGCCGGAATATGGTATTCCAGGCGGGTGCGGCCATTGCCGTCGGATTCCATATTGGTCAGTTCGCCACGGCGACGACCGATTTCTTCCATCACGCCACCCTGGTGATCATCTTCCAGGTCGATGGTCAGGTTCTCGTACGGCTCGCACTTCTGACCGTCGATTTCCTTGAACACCACGCGCGGCTTGGCCACGGCCATTTCAAAACCTTCGCGACGCATGTTTTCCAGCAGAATGGTCAGGTGCAATTCACCGCGACCGGACACGCGGAACACGTCGGAGTCGCCGGTGTCTTCCACGCGCAGCGCCACATTGGTCAGCAGTTCCTTGGTCAGACGATCGCGGATTTGACGCGAGGTCACGAACTTGCCTTCGGTGCCGGCCAGCGGCGAGGAGTTCACCATGAAGTCCATGGTCAGCGTCGGCTCGTCCACGGACAACATCGGCAGGCCTACCGGCTGCTCCTTGTCGCAAATGGTCACGCCGATGCCGATGTCTTCCAGGCCGGAGATGATGATGATGTCGCCCGCTTCGGCTTCTTCAACCGGCACGCGGTCCAGGCCCTGGTAACCCAGCACCTGGTTGATGCGGCCCGTGGCCACTTGATCGTCGTGGTTCATCACCACTACTTGCTGACCCGGCTTGATGCGGCCGTTCAGCACGCGACCCACGCCCAGGCGGCCAGTATAGGTGGAGTAGTCCAGAGCGGAAATCTGCAGCTGCAGCGGCGCGTCGGCGCTGCCCGGCGGGGTCGGCACGTGCTTGAGCACGGTGTCGAACAGCGGGCGCATATTGTCGGAAACCTCTTCCAGCTCCAGCTTGGCGAAGCCGTTCAGGCCGGAAGCGTAGATGATGGGGAAGTCCAGCTGTTCGTCAGTCGCGCCCAGCTTGTCGAACAGGTCGAAAGTCTGATCCACCACCCAGTCCGGACGCGCGCCCGGACGGTCCACCTTGTTGATCACCACGATCGGGCGCAGACCCAGCGCCAGCGCTTTCTTGGTAACGAAACGGGTTTGCGGCATCGGGCCTTCTACGGCGTCCACCAGCAGCAGCACGCCATCCACCATGCCCAACACGCGCTCAACTTCGCCGCCGAAGTCGGCGTGTCCCGGAGTGTCGACGATATTGATGTGCACGCCTTCGTATTCGATGGCGGTGTTCTTGGCCAGAATGGTAATGCCGCGTTCTTTTTCAAGATCGTTGCTGTCCATTACACGCTCGTCCACTTGCTGGTTCTCGCGGAAGGTGCCGGATTGGCGCAGCAATTGGTCTACAAGCGTGGTCTTGCCATGGTCGACGTGGGCGATGATGGCGATATTGCGAATTTGTCGGGTCATTTTAGGAAGGAGGATGGATACAGAAAAATCGCTGGATAATAGCACAAAAAACTGTCCATACCAAAAATTCCAGCGGGCGACAAGCGCTGGGCTTTTGCGTACACTGCGCGACAAACTGATTTTCGACTGAAGGAAATGCGCGATGTACGACTGGAACGCCTTATGGCATGAACACGAGGCCTACCGCACCGGCTACGCCGTTCAGCACAACGATGCCAACCAACTGGCCGACGCGCTGTCCGCCCAGTTGATCAAGCCGGCCGCGGACATCGACGACGTGGCCGTCTACGACAGCGGCGACCGCTACCTGCTGGCAGGCCACCAGGACGGCTTGCAATTGCTGGACATCGCCAAGCACAGCCTGTTCGACATCACGCTGCGCTTCGTCACCGAGGACGAAGACCAGGACATCGCCCCGCCCTATGTCGAGATCCACGTCGACAACCTGGCCACCGAGGAACAGGCGGTCTGGCGCGCCGCGGTCAGCCGCGACGAGGAAGGCCGGATCTGGGTGGGCAAACGCTCGCTGGACGAGAACGTGATTCCGGCCATGCCCTTCGACGAGCTGTCCTTCACCGACAACGCCCGCTTCCGCGAAGAACTGGCCCGGGTCTGGCATGAAGACCTGCCGCAATTGAAGCCGGCACTGGAGGCGTGGTTCCAGCACGGCGCGCTAAGCGCCCCGGACGAGGAGCCGGCCCACTACGGCGATGCCGCGCGGGTACAGCAGATCTGCGACCGCTACGCCGAGATCGTGCGCCGCGAGCAGGCGCTGCTGTCGCGCCAGTTCAGCGATCCGGAACTGCACCTGATCGCCCAGGTACTAAAAGGCGTGCGCTTCGACGATGCCGCCGCCTGCCGCGGCGTGTGGCTGGCGGTGGAGGCGCGCATCATCGAGGAAGAACTGGACCAGCAATGGAAAGTGGACGGCGAAAAACTCCTGGCCAAGATGAAGGCGCTCAGCTACGCGCAGGAAGTGGCCTTGATAGAAGCACTGTCGCCGCTGGCGTCCAACTGAACACCTAGAACCGGATCGCGGGTAGAATGCCCCCGAATTCGAGCAATCACTCCAACACATTCAAGTGGCCGGCCCCGCCATCACGCGCCGCGCCGGCCCACATCGAGAAAGAGTAAAGACATGGCTCAAACCAGCGCCCTGAGACAGCTTCCGCAAAGCACCCTGTTCCGCCCCGGCGACGTCTTCGTCCTGTTCGGCGAACTGTTCGGCCGCGGCTACGCCAACGGCCTGATCAATGAAGCGCGCAAGGCCGGCATGGACATCATCGGCATGACCGTGGGCCGCCGCGACGAGAACAACCAGCTGCGCCCGCTGAACCAGGAAGAACTGGCCGCAGCCGAAGCCAACCTTGGCGGCCGCGTGATCAATGTGCCGCTGATGGCCGGCTTCGACCAGGACGGCGCGCCGACGCCGACCGAGCTGCTGGCCTCCCTGACACTGAAAAGCTGGCAGGACGACAAGCTGGACTGGGAACACATCGAACAATGCCGCCGCATCGGCGTGCAGCGCTTCAAGGACGGCGTCGCCCAGGCGATGGCGCAGCTGGACGGCATGATAGCCGACGGCCGCAATGTGTTCTTCGCCCACACCATGGCCGGCGGCATTCCCAAGGCCAAGGTGTTCCTGGCCATCGCCAACCGCGTCTACAAGGGCCGCGGCGAGCGCTTCCTGTCCACCCAGGCGCTGCTGGACAGCGATCTGGGCAAGCTGATCCTGCAAAACTTCGACGAAGTCACCGCCAACACCTTCCAGCATCTGATCGACGGCAGCGCCGCGCTGCGCGGCCGGCTGGAAGCCGCCGGCGGCCAGGTGCGCTACACCGCCTACGGCTACCACGGCACCGAGATCCTGATCGACGGCGATTACCAGTGGCAAACCTATACCAACTACACCCAGGGCTACGCCAAGATGCGGCTGGAAAATGTCGCCCGCGCCGCCTGGGAGCAAGGCGTCAAGGCCACGGTGTTCAACTGCCCGGAAATCCGCACCAATTCCTCGGACATCTTCGTTGGCGTGGAGCTGCCGCTGCTGGCGCTGCTGCGCGCGCTGAAGCGCGAGGACGGCGGCGCCTGGGCCGACGCGCAATGGCAGGCCTGCGCCGCGCTGCTGCAGGACGGCCACACGCTGGAAGAGGTGCTGGAGAAGATAGACGCGCTCAATAGCGGCGAGGTGATGCGCGGCTTCCGCAATTTCGAAGCCTGGCCGATGCCGAACAGTCCGGAACTGGCCGAAGTGATGATAGGCACCTCCGACGCCATCGTGGACCTGCATCAGGACAAGAAGGCCTTGATCACCGACCATCTGAGCAGCCTGGTGATCGACGCCACCGGCCCGCTGATGTTCCACGAAGCCGCCGCTCCGGCCGGCCCGGTGCTGTGGCTAAACCATGACATCATCGCGCGCCAGCTGAACCGAATGCATGCTTAAAACCACCTCGGCCGATGGCTGACAAAGCGGCGCGCCCATTCGGGCGCGCTTTTTTTTAAGGTGTCACCCAGCCAGCACCGGAAACAGCGTCAACACCACCTTGCCCAGATTGCGATTGGCCTCGACATAGGCGTGCGCGTCGCCCACCTGAGCCAAGGGGTAGCTGGAATCCAGCGTCACGCGTAAGCGGCCCTGCTCCAGCGCCGGCAAGATCCGGGTTTCCAAAGCCCGCGCCAAGCGCGCCTTCACTTCCAGCGGCTGCGGCCGCAGCGTGGAGCCGATCAGCGTGATGCGCTTCATCAGCAGCGCGCCCAGGTTCAGTTCCGCCTTGGCGCCGCCAAGCAGGCCGATATTGACCAGCCGCCCATCCGGCTTCAAGGCCACCAGATTGTCGCCCAGATAGCTGGCGCCCACCGGGTCCAGCACCACGTCGGCGCCCCCCCAGTCCTTGACCATGGGACCAAAGGCCGGCGTCTGCCGATAGTTGAACACCTGGGTCGCGCCCAGCTCGCGGCAAAACGCCGCCTTGTCCTCGCTGCCCACGCTGGCGAAAGCCTGAGCGCCCAACAGACCGGCCAGTTGGATCGCCGCCGCGCCGACGCCGCTGGCGCCGGCATGCACCAACACGGTCTCTCCGGCCTGCAAGCCGGCTTTTTCCACCAGATTGAACCAGGCCGTCATCCAGGCCTCGGGCAGGCTGGCCGCCTCCACCCAGGACAGCCAGTCCGGCTTGGCGATGGCCAAGGCCTCGTCCAGCAACGCGTATTCGGCGTAAGCTCCACCGCCGATCAGGCCGAACACCGCGTCGCCGGGTCTAAAGCGCGAATCCGCGTCCGCCTCCTCCACCACGCCCGCCACTTCCAGGCCCAGAATCGGGCTGGCGCCCGGCGGCGGCGGATAATGCCCGGCGCGCTGCGCCAGGTCGGCGCGGTTGATGCCCGCCGCCATCACCCGCAACAGCAATTGCCCGGCGCCGCGAGCCGGCGGCGCGATCTCGTCCAAACTCAAAGTATCGACTCCGCCCGGAGCCGATTGCACGACTGCCAACATACCCCCTCCTTTCGCTCTCAAGCGACTGATTAGCAATACGAAAGCCCTTTGCCAAGGCGGGCAAGGACGAGTATCATTTCCGCCCTCGCCTTGATCCGCAACGCCGGACCGGGCAAACCGATCAGCACTGGGTTCCCTCACCCCCATTCAACAAAAAGGCCGACATTATGTTTAGCTTTACCCGCCAGCAGCGGCTGTCCGCGCTGCTGTGGCTGTCCTTGTTCCACATCGCCATCATCGCGTCCAGCAATTACCTGGTGCAATTGCCCATCACCGTGTTCGGCTTCCACACCACCTGGGGCGCGTTCACCTTTCCCTTTATTTTCCTGGCCACCGATCTGACCGTGCGCGTGTTCGGCGCGCCGCTGGCCCGTCGCATCATTTTCGCGGCGATGCTGCCGGCGCTGGCGATCTCCTACCTGGTCTCCACCCTGTTCTATCAGGGCGCCTGGCAAGGCGCGTCGGCCCTGACCAGCTTCAATCTCTTCGTCGCCCGCATCGCCGTCGCCAGCTTCGCCGCCTATGCGCTGGGCCAGATTCTGGACGTGCAGGTGTTCAACCGCCTGCGCCAGCTGAAAACCTGGTGGATCGCCCCCGCCTCGGCGATGCTGTTCGGCAATATCAGCGACACGCTGGCCTTCTTCTTCATCGCCTTCTACCAGAGCAGCGATCCCTTCATGGCCGCCAACTGGGTGGAGATCGCGCTGGTGGACTACAGCTTCAAGCTGCTGATCTGCCTGCTGTTCTTCCTGCCCATGTACGGTGTGATCCTGAACCGCATCCTCAAGCAACTGAGCTTACGCGGCGTGGAACCTCGATTGCATGCCGCTTAAACGACTCCAACCCCGGACCGGACGCCCCCAATAAATGGGGGCTGGCGCCGCCTATTCCAACAAGCTAGCGCAAGCCAAACGCGGCCGGATTGATTACAATCGGCCATCATGAGTGAAAACTGCTTCCACTGCGGCCTGCCGGTGCCGCCCGACGTCCAGTTCCCGGTCAAATACCGCGAAGTCGACCAGCCCACCTGTTGCGCCGGCTGCCAAGCGGTGGCGGTCACCATCATCCAGTCCGGCCTGTCCGATTACTATCAGCACCGCACCGAGGGCGCGCGCCAGGCCGAACCGGTGCCGCTCGAGCTGCTGGAGCAGATCAAACTCTACGATTCCGACGAGCTGCAGCGCAGCTTCGTGCGCTTCGAGGCCGAAAACCTGCGCGAGGCCTCGCTGATGCTGGAAGGCATCACCTGCGCCGCCTGCGTCTGGCTCAACGAGCAGCACATCCGCCAATTGCCCGGCATCGTCAGCGTCGACATCAACTACAGCAACCACCGCGCCCGCGTGCGCTGGGACAATAGCCGGATCCAGCTGTCCGCCATCCTGGAAGCGGTCAGCGCCATCGGCTATCGCGCCCACCCTTACGACGCCGAACGCCAGGAAGCGCTGAACCAGAAAGAGCGCAAGCAGGCGATCAACCGCCTATGGGCGGCCGGCCTGTCCATGATGCAGGTGATGATGTACGCGGTGCCCATCTATCTGGCGCCGGACGGCGAGATTTCACCGGACTTCCTGTGGCTGCTGCACTGGTCCAGCTTCATCCTGACGCTGCCGGTGGTGCTCTACTCCGCCGTGCCCTTCTACCGCGCCACCTGGCGCGACCTCAAGACCCGGCGCGTGGGCATGGACACCCCGGTGACCATAGGCATTCTCACCGCCTTCTTGTCCAGTTTCTGGGCGCTGATCAACAAAGTGGAGCACGGCGTCTATTTCGACTCGGTGTCGATGTTCGTGTTCCTGCTGCTGGGCGGCCGCTACCTGGAAGGCATCGCCCGCCGCAAGGCCGGCGAAGCCACCGAAAGCCTGGTCAAGCTGATCCCGGCCTTCGCCCACCGCCTGGCCGGCTGGCCGGCCAGCCGTCAAAGCGAGGAAACCACGGTGGCGCAGCTGCGCCCCGGCGACGTGATCCTGATCAAGCCCGGCGAGACCATTCCCGCCGACGGCGTGGTGCTCGACGGCCACAGCGCCAGCAATGAGGCGCTGCTGACCGGCGAGAGCCGTCCGGTCAGCAAGGAGGTCGGCGCCGCGGTGATCGCCGGCAGCGTCAACGCCGCCAGCCCGCTGGTGGTGCGGGTGGACCAGACCGGCCAGGACACCCGGCTGGCCGGCATCGTGCGGCTGCTGGATCAGGCGCTGGCGGAGAAGCCGCGGCTGGCGGTGATCGCCGACCGCTTCGCCAGCTGGTTCGTCGCGCTGCTGCTGCTGGCCGCCGCCGGCACTTACATCGGCTGGCACTATATCGAGCCGGACCGCGCGCTGTGGATCATGGTGGCGGTGCTGGTGATTTCCTGTCCCTGCGCGCTGTCGCTGGCCACTCCGGCGGCCTTGACCGCCGCCTCCGGCCACCTGGCGGCGCTGGGCGTGCTGACCACCCGCGGTCACGCGCTGGAAACCCTGCCCAAGATCAGCGATGTGGTGTTCGACAAGACCGGCACCCTGACCCACGGCGATATGAGGCTGCTGGACAGCTGGACCGCCCCCGGCCGCGACGCGGCGGCGGCGCTGGCGACGGCGGCGGCGCTGGAACAGGGTTCGGAACACCCGGTGGCGCGCGCGCTGCTGGCCGCCGCCGGCGATGGCCCGCACCAGGCGGCGGACGCGCTGCGCAACCACCCCGGCCAGGGCGTGACCGGCCAGCTGGATGGCCATGCCTGGCGCATAGGTTCGCCGGAATTCATCGCCTCCCAATTGGGCGACTGCCCACTGCCCGCCGTCGACTGGCACGGCGACAAGACCTTGATCGCGCTGGCGGACGAAACCGAACTGGTGGCGCTGTTCGCCATCGGAGACGCGGTGCGCGCCGACGCGGCGCCGCTATTGCGCCAACTGAAACAGCGCGGCCTGCGCGTGCACCTGCTCAGCGGCGACGGCGCCGGCGCGGTGGCCAGCCTGGCGCGCCAATTGGACATCGACGCCCACATCGCCCGCGCCGCGCCGGAAGACAAGCTGGCCTACGTCGGCCAGCTGCAAGCCGCCGGCAAGCGCGTGCTAATGGTGGGCGACGGCATCAACGACGCGCCGGTATTGGCCAAGGCCGACGTGTCCATCGCCATGGGCGGCGGCACCGACGTGGCGCGCGCCAGCGGCGACATGGTGCTGATAGGCGATAAGCTGGGCCTGATCGCCAGCGCCTTCGAACTGTCGCGCAAGACCTTGTCTGTGATTCGTCAAAACTTGTGGTGGGCCGCCGCTTACAATATCGTGGCGCTGCCCTTGGCCATCACCGGCCATGTCACGCCGTGGATCGCCAGCCTGGGCATGGCGTCCAGCTCTCTCATCGTAGTCGGCAACGCCCTCCGGCTGGTCAAACGGAAATCCTGATGGAAAGCTTGTATCTGCTCATCCCGCTCAGCCTGGTGCTGGCCTTCGTCATCGGCGGCATTTTCTGGTGGGCCACCCGCAATGGCCAGTTCGACGACATGGAAGGCCCGGCCCACCGCATCCTGATGGACGACGACAAGCCCAAGGACGGCGACGCCGACGCGCGCCGCGACTGAAACCCCCGCCAGCCGGAGCCCTCGCGCTCCGGCCCTCCCTCCGCCCCACCCAAACTGAATAAAATCAAGGACAAAGCGTCACAATCGCTTTTGTTTTCCGGTTTTTGCTGTAAAATCGCGCACCTTGAGCAATATTAGCTAATCATCATCTAATTATCGTTGGATCCGCCTTGTCCGGCGCAGCGCCGGCCTGTCAACTTCCGCATCTTCATCTCAGGGTTGTTCGTGAATACCATACAAGCTCTCATCGGCATGCTGTTCCTGCTCGGCACCGCATACGCGCTTTCCACCAATCGCAAGGCCATCAACTGGCGCATCGTGCTGATCGGCCTGATCATGCAAAGCACGCTGTTCCTGGTCATCAACTATGTGCCCGCAGCGCGCGCGGTGTTCGAAGCCTTCGGCTCCGGCTTCGCCAAAGTGCTGACCTTCTCCGGCGAAGGCGCCAGCTTCGTGTTCGGCGACCTGGCCAAACCCAGCGGCAGCATGGGCTTCTTGTTCGCCTTCATGGTGCTGCCGGTGATCATCTTCTTCTCCGCCTTCAGCGCCCTGCTCTACCATCTGGGCATCCTGCAGCGCGTGGTGGCCGGCATGGCCTGGGTGATGAAGCGCAGCATGGGGCTGTCCGGTCCGGAAAGCCTGACCGTGGCCGGCAACATCTTCCTCGGCCAGACCGAGGCGCCGCTGCTGATCCGCCCCTATATCCAGCACATGACCCGTTCCGAGCTGGCTTGCGTGATGATCGCTGGCATGTCCACGCTGGCCGGCGGCGTGCTGGCCGCCTACGTCGCCTTCCTCGGCGGCAGCAATCCGGCGGAGCAGGCCAAGTTCGCCACCTATCTGCTGATGGCCTCCTTCATGAACGCGCCGGCGGCCGCGGTGTTCGCCAAGATCATCTATCCGGAAACCGACCGCGACCACGCCTCCGGCGACAAGCTGGACTACAGCCAGGACGACGATCAGGGCAGCTTCATCAACGCCATCGTCAACGGCGCGATGTCCGGCATGAAAATGGCCGCCGCGGTGGCCACCATCATCCTGGCCATCGTCTCCATGATCGCGCTGGCCAACTTCGTGGTGAAGGACGGCATCGGCGCCGCGCTGGGCGTCAACGAAATGATCAAGGCCTCCACCAACGGCGTGTTCGACGGCCTGACGCTGCAATACCTGTTTGGCCAGGCCTTCCGCGTGTTCGCCTTCATGATGGGCGTGAGCTGGCACGAAACCCTGGAAGTGGGCAGCCTGCTGGGCCAGAAGATCGTGGTCAACGAGTTCATCTCCTACCTGGACCTGGCCAAGATGAAAGCCGCCGGCACCCTGTCGCCGCAGGCCATCCTGATCTCCACCTTCGCGCTGTCCAGCTTCTCCAACTTCAGCTCGGTGGGCATCTGCGTCGCCGGCATCGGCGCGCTGGCGCCGTCGCGGCAGAAGGAACTGGCCCAGATCGGCATGCGCGCGCTGGCCGCCGCGGTGATGGCGGGTTTCATGACCGCGACCACGGCCGGCCTGTGGATGTCGATTTTCTAAGAGCCTGCTCAAAGTCTGCTGCGCTTCGGCGATACGGCGTTGAACAGGTTCTAAAAACAATCGCCGCGCACAAAACGCCTGATATTGCGTTGCGCCGACTTGCCGTACCACTTGTACTGTCTGCGTCGGCGCGCCTTGTCTCAGGCGTTTGTCCGCGGCGTCTTAATCTTTATGCAACCCCGCGCTCCGGCGCGGGGTTTTTCATTAACCCGCGGCGGCGTGCTAAGCTGCCGCCATTTTCACGCGCGGCACCGCCAATGGAACGCAAACACTGGGATATCTTCTGCGCCGTGGTCGACAACTACGGCGACATCGGCGTCGCCTGGCGGCTGGCGCGCCGGCTCGCCCATGACTTCGGCCTGGAAGTGCGGCTATGGGTGGACGACCTGGCCAGCTTCGCCCGCATCGCGCCCGATCTGGACCCGGCCCTGCCGGCCCAGCGCCTGGCCGACATCGACGTCCGCCACTGGCCGGCGGACGGCCCGCCCGCGGACACCGTGCCCGCCGAGGTGGTGATCGAGGCCTTCGGCTGCCGGCTGCCGGAGCACTTTGAACAGGCGATGGCCGCCAAGGCGCTCAAGCCGGTGTGGATCAATCTGGAATACCTGTCGGCGGAAGACTGGACCCGCGGCTGCCACCGCCAGCCCTCGCCGCATCCGCGGCTGCCGCTGACCAAGCATTTCTTCTTCCCCGGCTTCGAGGCCGACACCGGCGGCCTGATCTGCGAGCAAGGCCTGCTCGATACCCGCCGCCAGTGGCAGGGCGACGGGCTGGCGCGCCGCGCCTATTGGCAGTTGCTGGAGCTGCCGGAGCCCGCCGCGGACGAATGGCGGGTCAGCCTGTTCGCCTATGAAAACCCCGCCGTCACCAGCTTGCTGGCCACCTGGGCGCTGGGCGAGCGTCCGGTCACCTGCCTGGTGCCGGAGGGCAAGGCGCTGCCCGACGTCGCGCGCGTGTTCGGCCACCCGCTGCGCGCCGGCATGCTGGCGCGCCAGGGTCCGCTGACGGTCAAGGTGCTGCCGATGACCGATCAGGACAGCTACGACCTGCTGCTATGGTCCTGCGACCTCAACCTGGTGCGCGGCGAAGACAGCTTCGTGCGCGCGCAATGGGCCGGCCGGCCGTTGCTGTGGCATATCTACCCGCAGGACGACGCAGCCCACCTGGCCAAGCTTGATGCCTTTTTGTCACAGTACGGCGCGGCGCTGCCGAATCCAGCGGCGCAAGCGCTGAGCGCCGCCAGCCATGCGTGGAACCACGGCGCCGACATGGCGGCCGCGTGGACGGAATTGGCCGCATGGCTACCGGTTTGGCGCGAGCATGCCGTGGCTTGGCCGGAAAAATTGCTGGCCGATGGCGATCTGGGCGACAGACTGCTGCACTTTGTCCGGGAAATCGGCTAGAATACGCCGTTTTTCGGAAACCTTTTTTTCCGACTTCAATCAAGAGTTTGGGACTTTTAGTAATGAAAACCGCACAAGAACTCCGCGCCGGCAACGTATTCATGGTAGGCAGCGACCCGATGGTCGTGCAGAAGGCTGAATTCAGCAAATCCGGCCGCAACGCCTCCGTTGTGAAAATGAAGATGAAGAACCTGTTGACCGGCGCCGGCAGCGAAGCCGTATACCGCGCCGACGACAAGTTCGACGTCATCGTGCTGGACCGCAAGGACTGCACCTACTCCTACTTCGCTGATCCGATGTACGTGTTCATGGACACCGAATTCAATCAGTACGAAGTGGAAGCCGACAACCTGGGCGACACGCTGAACTTCATCGTCGACGGCATGGAAGAAGTGTGCCAAGTGACCTTCTACGACGGCAAGGCCATCTCGGTTGAACTGCCGACCACCGTGATCCGCGAAGTGGAATACACCGAACCGGCCGTGCGCGGCGACACCTCCGGCAAAGTGCTGAAGCCGGCGCGCCTGGTGGGCACCACCTTCGAAGTTCAGGTTCCGGCCTTCGTCAACACCGGCGAAAAGATCGAAATCGACACCCGCACCAACGAATTCAAGAAGCGCGCCTAAGCGCCCTCTTGCTTCGCAGTGCCCAAAGCCGCCCGGCGCCATGCGCCGCGCGGCTTTTGTTTTGAGCGGCGCCGGACGACGCCTCAGCGTCCGGCCGCGGCCAGCGCCTCGTCCTGCCCCGCCGGCAAGGCCCGCCGCCGCGCGAATTCCAGCCACAGCGCGGCGACGCGGCGCGGCTGCTCCAGCATCGGCAGATGACCCACCTGCTCCAGTATCTGCTTTTCGCTGCCGGCGATGGCGGCGGCGAAGCAATCCGCGTCCTCCACGTGCAGGATGCGGTCCTCGCGCCCCCAGACAATCAGCGTCGGCGCCTGGATGCTCGCCAACAAGGGCCGCTGATCCACGCTGTCGAACAGGTCATCGAAAATTTTGCGCTCCACCTCGACGCGCTCCGCCTTGCGCGCCGCCGCCACCTCGATGGCGAAGCCGGGCACTCGCGGCGGCTGGTACATCGCCCAGTCCAGCATTGCCCGCACCCCTTCCGCGCTCGTCATGTCCAGCATCGGGTTTTCACCGCTACGCTGCCACAGCTCGGCCATTTCACTGGCGCTGACGCCAGCGCCGGCGGCGTTGAGCAAGGTCAGGCTGGCCACCGCCCGCGGATAGCGCGCGGCGAAGTTGGCGGCGATGGCGCCGCCCATGGAGTTGCCGATCAAATGGACATGCTCCGCGCCCCAAACCGCCAGAAAGGCGCGCAAGCGATCCGCCTGCGCCTCCACCCGGTAGCTGATGTCCAGGCCGGACATGCTGTCGCCGTGGCCGGGCAAATCCGGCACGATCAGCCGGAAGGTCTTGGGCAGGCAGCGCGCCAGCATCGCCCAGTGGTCCTTTTCCGCGCCAAAGCCATGCAGCAACACCAGCACCGGCGCGCCAACCGGCGCCGCGCGCTCCAGCCAGCTTAACTCGCCCTGCTCCAGGCTGCGCCGCCGCGGCCTCAGCCCGGCCCAGCGCCGTTGCTGACGCACGCCCCAGTCAAACAACCATTGCTTGCCATTCCAGATCCAGCGTCGCCACATTGCAGCCTCCTTGGAAAACCATCGATGGTGAATAGTGCTTAGAGCCTGTTCAAAGTCTCGCGAGCAAGAGCGAGACAAGGCGAAAACGAGCGAAAAAGCGGAATGTACAGGTGGTACATGAGCATTTTGAGCTTGGTTTCAACGCCCATTTCTATCCATCCCGCCGACGCGCAGCAGACTTTGAACAGGCTCTTAGCCGCGCTCCAGCACCTGCGCCACCCGCTGCCGCAAAGCCGGCAACAGCTCGGCCTCGAACCAGGGATGGCGGCGCAGCCACAGCTGATTGCGCGGGCTGGGATGCGGCAAGGGCAGCAAGGCCGGCCAGTGCTCGCGCCAGCGCTCCACCGCCTCGGTCAGCCGCGGATAGCGGCCCGGCAGATGATAGCGCTGCGCGTACTGCCCCAGCAGAATCGTCAATTGCAGATGCGGCAGGCCGGCCAGCAAGGGCTGGCGCCAGGCGGCCGCGCATTGCGGCGGCGGCGGCAAATCGCCGGACTTGCCGGTGCCAGGGTAACAGAAAGCCATCGGCAGGATGGCGATGCGGGTTTCATCGTAAAACACCGTCTTGTCCACGCCCAGCCAATCGCGCAAGCGCTCGCCGCTGGGGTCGTCGAACGGCAGGCCGGACGCGTGCACGCGCCGCCCCGGCGCCTGGCCGGCGATCAGGATGCGCGCGTCCGGATGCCATTGCAGCACCGGGCGCGGGCCAAGTGGCAGGCTGTCCGCGCACAGCCGGCAGGCGCGCACTTCTTGCAGCAGGCCGGCGGCGTCCATGCGCGTCGCCGTTTACAGCACCACGCCGACCGGCGGCTGGTCGTGGGTCTGGCCGACGGACTGGTGCGGCAGCTCCAAATAGCTGCGCGATTGCATCTCGGTCAGCCGGCTGGCGGTGCGGAAGAATTCGCTGGCCTGCACCCCCTCGGTGTACAGCTGTTCCGGCTCGGCGGCGGCGGAAGCCACCAGCTTGACGCGGTTGTCGTAGAACACGTCCACCAGCCAGGTGAAGCGGCGGGCGATGGACGCCTCGCGCGCGGTGATCCTGGGGATGCCGCTGACGAAGACGGTATGGTATTCGGTGGCGATTTCCAGATAATCGGTCTGCGCGCGCGGGCCGTCGCACAGGGCCAGGAAATCAAACCAGATCACCCCGGCGGCCAGGCGCTTGACCGGAATCTCGCGGCCCAGCACCTCGATGGCGCGTTTTTTCTGCTCCACGCCGTGGCTCAGGCGCTGGAACAGCTGCTCCATCTTCTCCTCGTTGGCCGCGTCAGCGGGCACCATGAACAGCGGTTCGCGCGTCAGCTCGCGCAGCCGGTAGTCGTTGCCGCCGTCCACGTTCAGCACTTTCAGCTCGCGCTTGATCAACTCGATGGTGGGCAGGAAGTTCTGCCGTTGCAGGCCATTGGGATAGAGACTATCCGGCGCGTAATTGGAAGTGGTGACCAACACCACGCCGCGCTCGAACAAGGCCGACAGCAGTCGGCCCAGCATCATCGCGTCGGCGATGTCGCTGACGTGGAATTCATCGAAGCACAGCAGGCGGGTGTCGCGGGCGATCTTGTCGGCATAGGCCAGCAGCGGGTCCTTGCTGCCGGCCAGCGCGCGCAGCTCGCGGTGCACCTCGGCCATGAAGTTGTGGAAATGGATGCGGCGCTTGCGGCGGTAAGGCACGCAGGCGTAGAAGGCGTCCATCAGAAAACTCTTGCCGCGCCCCACTCCGCCCCAGAAATACAGGCCCTTGGGCACGTCCGGGCTGCGCAGGCTACGTCCGAGGAAGCGATTACGCTTGCTCTTGAACTCCACCAGCTGGTGCCACAGCAGGTCCAGCTCCTCGATCGCCGCCGCCTGGGCCGCGTCGTGGATGAAGCCGGGTTTTTCGCTGGCAGCCTGATACCAGGCCTTGGGGCTGAGATGGGCGTTCCCATCCGGGGAGAAAGTATGCTGGGACATGGGTGGCGGAGTGTGCAAACGCTATAAACGATACGGCCTGCCATCATACCCCGTTTGCGCCCGCGGGCAAAAACGATGCCGCCGCCCGCAGGCGGCGGTGTTCGCCATCCTGCTCAGATTTCGCCGTTTCTTTGCGCCCGCACCTTGGCCAGCAATGCATCCAACACCTCTCTGCTTCGCTCCGGCGCTGCCGCGGCAATCGCATATTTGCCGTCCACCACCAGCATGGGCGTACTGAAGATCCGGTAATCCTTGGTGAACTTGGCGATGGCCTCCACTTGCGCCTTGACCGCGAAGGAACGGTACACCGCCATGGTCTTGGCCACGTCCACGCCCGGCTGACGGCGCAGCCAGGTTTCAAACTCCGCCGCCTCACCCAGATTGATCTTGTCGTGCTGCACCGCGCGGAAGGCGGCGGCATGCAGACGATCGGCCAAACCCGCGACACTAAAGGTAGCGAACACTTGGGCGAACCCTGCCATCGGCTTGCCCCACACCACATGCTTGCGCACCACGCTCACATCCGCCGGCTGGGTCTTCAACCAGGCCGATACCGCTGCGTCCTGAGCATAGCAATGCCGGCATGGGTAAGAAAAAAACTCAGCCACTTCGATCTTGTCACCGCTGGACACCGGATGCGGCTTGGGCAATACCAAGTAATCCTTGCCCACCACGACCTGAGCTTGCGCCGCGCCCAAGGCCAATAAAAACCAGCACAATAGCAAGAATGCTCTCATGACAACTCCACTCAATAGATTCCATTGCCGGCCAACAGCCCGACCCAGGCTCAGGCCGTGGCCTGCAAAGTCGGCGCCTCGACCGTCTTTTCCACTTTGTTAAACTTGGGCTCGACCTTGCCCAATGCGCGCAGGCGCTGCAGCTCCTCCCGCAACAGCTTGATTTCTTCCTGCATTTTCTGGCGCATGTCCGCCTCCGCCTTGCGCACGTCCAGACTCAGTTTTTTATCCATTTCCGCCGTCAATTTCTCATCCAGAAACGACTCGTACTTCTTGAACAACTCATCGCGGTAAACATCCAGCTGCAAACGCAGCATGAGGTTTTCCTCCTCCATTTCGGCCAATTTGTGCTGGAACTGGGCGACATTCATATTGAAGTTCATGCTTCCTCCTAGCAGATGGCTCACAGACGCGCGGCCCGCCCGCACCGACAAGCCAGAGCGGGATTCCGCTTAAAAAAATATCCCTCTCCCAGCGGGGAGAGGGAGGCAAACAGGGTGGGTTTGCAATAGACACTAGGCAGCTCACCACCGGGGGATCGGCGTGAGACCCCATGCGGCAGGAGTGCCGCACAAGATGAGGCCAGTATGCGCAAACGCGCCGTCCAAAAATATCTGACCAGTACGAAAAGCCGACGGCAGCACGAGCCAACGCCGGCGGCGCGTTTCAGAACCTGTTCAAAGTCTGCTGCGCTTCGGCGATACGGCGTTGAACAGCGAATAGGCGGGGTCTTGAAATAGGAAACAGGCGGTTCAAGCTTGGTGAGCGAGAATGAGGACAGGCGCTGCGGTGAATTCGGCGGGGCATGCCGACACCAGCAAAACGTTGAGGAGCGCCCCAATCAAGAGGATTTCACTTTGAGGTTCAATATTTGATCACTCTATCAAGCGCCCTCTGCCACGCGGCCTCATCTCGCCGATAACAAGCGTCATGATCCCCGCCTTGCATGAACAACTTGGCTTTAGGCCGCGAGCTGAGTTGATATAGGCGCTCGCCCAATGCCATCGGCACCACATCGTCGCCGGAGCAATGAATGAATAGCTTTGGCGCGGCAATGGCCGCCAGCTTGGAATAGGAAGAGAAATCATGGCGAATCAGCGCGTCAAACGGCAGCCATGAGGCGGTATAGGATTTGGCGATGTCCGCGACGGACAAGAAACCGCCGTCGACAATCACCCCGTCCACGCCCAGCGACACCGCGGCCATGTCCATCGCGATGGCTCCGCCCAGGGAGTGACCGTAGACCAGATGCTTGGACGCTTCCGGCGACCGTTGCTTGAACGCTTGCCAGGCCACCCTGGCATCGGCGTAGACCGAATGCTGCGAGGGCAAGTACCAGGCGCCGTCGCCATAGCCGCGGTAGTCGATCGCCATTACCGCCAGGCCCAGCCGGCGCAGACTGAGAATCAGATCGATATCGGTGTGCAGCGTGCTGTCGTTGCCGTGCAAAAACAGCACCGCCGGCGCGGCGGGCGATTCAGCTGGCAGCCACCACGCATGCACCAGGCCGCCGCCCTCTGTCCCGGGAACGGGCAGCCAGGCCTCCTGGTAGGCCACCCCGTAATCTTGCGGCGTCTTGCCGGTTTGATACGAGGGACTGAGGATGAAGTATCGCTGCGCCAGTTCCCATAGACTCAGCGCCAGCAGAACGGCGGCCAACAAGGCCAGGATTTTTTTAAGCGTGCCCATGCGCACCGCCAGACTTTGACACACCACTCGCCATCAAAAAGCACCCAGTTCAATATAAACGCCATGCTCGCCTGCTTGCCGTCTTTCAGGCCCAGGCGAAATCCAATCCGGCAGCATAGCCATGCTCGATGCGAGGGGATATTTGACCAGTACGAAATCCGTGCCGTGCGGCGGAAGCGGCTATCACGCCCCTCTTCGGCCTTGCACGCAAAGAGGAATGGCGGGAACCCGAGGAGGAAAAGCGGCACCAAGAATGATGCCGTGAAGAGCATGACAGGGAGTCAGGACTGGAATAGCAGCAGCAAGTCCGCGTCGCGTTCCGCGCCCAGCTTGCGCATGGCGCTGGCTTTCTGGGTACTGATGGTTTGCTTGCTGCGCTTGAGTTTGGCGGCGATGTCGTTCACCGTCAGACCGGCGACGAAGAGCCGCACCACTTCCGCCTCGCGCGCGGTCAGCGCGCGCTGGCCGGCCGGCTGAGCCAGCTTGTCCGCCTCCAGCAGACGCTCCACCGCCGGGGAGAAGTAGGCCGTTTTAGCCATGGCGCCGTATACCGCCGGCAACAGGTGCTCGATGGCGTCTGACTTGCTCAGGATGCAATGAATGCCCAGGCCGCGCAGTGAGCGCACCACCAGCGCGTTGTCCATCATGGTGAGCACCACGATGCCCAGTTCCGGATACAGCCGCCGCAGACGCTCGAACATTGCCGCGCCGTCGCCGGATTCACAACCGGGCATGGAGTAATCGGACACCAGCACATCGCAAGGCTGGCTCGCCAGCATATCCCACAAGGCAGTGGCGCTATTGGCCTTGCCCGCCACCCTGATGGCGCGCTGGCCTTGCAAGGCATGCTCCAGGCCGCTGAGCACCGAGGGATGATCATCCACCAGGAAGACTGTTATTTCCGCTGCCGTCATGTCATCCACATGAAATTTAAACAATTGTTTTCAACACAATCTATTTTTATAGCTAAGCAAATATACTGAAAATGGTCAACCGCCCAGCCAAGCCCCCCCGCCGGAAGCCGCATGCGCAATTCTAGCTCCTCCTCCCCTCAAAGCCAGCCGCTCAGCCGCCTGCGGCGTATCCAGCGCATCACTTTGTTTGGCGGCGGCATCGCCATTTCGCTGGCGCTGCTGGCCTTGACCCTGTTATCGCTATGGCTGTCCGGCAAGGAAATGCTGGCGGACCGGCACCGGATGTTCGATGCGGAAAATACGGCGCTGAAGGTGGTGCTCAGAGGACATGCGATCGATCTCCACCACCAGGTCAGCCAGGCCGAGGCGGCGTGGAAAGCGCTGCCCAAGGCAAGCCCGGCGCTACTGCGCCAATTCACTACGTACAACGGCGAAGCCTGGCTGCAAGCCTCCCCGGCTCATCCTCCGGCACTGGCCATGGGCGAACTCTCCACTCAATATCCGCCCCCCCGTTTCGAACCTTATCTGGCGCTGGCGGAGCATGCCGCCAGCGCGATGTGCGGCGGCGACTGCGAGTTGAGGAAGTCAGTAAACGCCTATTTGTATAGCCCGGACCAGCGGTTTCTGGCGATTGTCTCCCCCAGCCTGCCCTCGGTGGCTTCAGCCAAGCCGGACACCAGGGCTGCTCTTCGGCTGAGTGTTTTCAGCAATATGCCCAATCCGACAGCCGGCCGTCAGCCGGCCTGGCAGGCCTCCGCCGTCGCGCCGCTGACCGGCCGCCCCGCCATCCGTCTGGCGCAAGCCGCCGTGGTCGACGGCGCGCCCGTCGCTGTCTTCGCCAGGGATATCCGCATCGATAGCTTGCTGAATACCTGGCGGCCGGACATCCGCGATGAAACCACCTTGCTCGCCAGCCCGATGGGGCCGCTGCACATCAGCGTAGGCTGGCAAGCACAACAAGGCTCGCAACTGATCGCGACCCTCCGCGACATGGCCCTGCCCCCCATAGACGACACGGTGTCCGACCTCCAATACCGCGATGGCCTGTTCATCCTGCGCGCCCGCCTTCCCACCCCGGGCTGGGTTCAGATCCAGGTCTTTCCATGGCAGAGCCTGCTGAATGATTTGCGGCTGTCGCTGATCATCAACCTCAGCGCACTGCTGTTTGCCCTTACCTGCCTGTGGACCATCATCCTGCTGCTGGACCGCAAGATCTTCAAACCCGCTTTTTCCAACGCCCAGCGCATTTTTGAAAGCGAGAACCTGAACCGCATCATGGTGGACACCTCCCCCTCCGGCCTGACGCTGCTGTCCATCGCCGACGGCACGGTGCTGCTGGAAAACGAGGTGATGAGGCAATGGACGCGGATAGGCTCGACAGCCCACCCGCCCCTGCGCCTGCAGTTGCTGGACAGCCACCTGGCCGCGTCCCCGCTCGGCGCCACGCCTTGCCACCGCGACATCCAGTTTGCGCTGGCGGACGGCCAGGCCATGGAACTGCACAGCACCACCATGGCCACGCGTTACCAGGGCATCCGGGTCTTGCTGTGCAATGTGGTGGACATCACCGCGCGCAAGGCGCTGGAGCGCCAACTGGAAACCGCACGCCAAACGGCTGAGGCGGCCAGCCAAGCCAAGTCCTCTTTCGTAGCCATGGTCAGCCATGAGATCCGCACCCCGCTGCGCGCCATCGTCAGCAGCCTGGATTTGCTCGGCCGCGCCCGGCTGGCCGCGCCGCAACAACAGCGCCTGGCGGTAGCGAATCATTCGTCCCAGGCCTTGCTGGCCATCATCAATGACATCCTGGACCTGTCCAAGGTGGAATCCGGGCTGTTGCGCGTGGAGAGCATTCCCTTCGATCTGGCCGCGCTGGGTCGCGAAGCCGCGGCCAGCATGGAGCCGCTGGCCCGCGCCAAGGGCCTGGAATTTTCCTGCATGATGGACGCGCAATTGGCGCCGGCTTATCTGGGCGACCCCGTCCGTGTCCGGCAGATCATGCTGAATCTGCTCGGCAACGCCATCAAGTTCACGCTCAGCGGCGAAGTGTTGCTGGAGGTTTATCTTCAGGATGACGGCCGCGCGGATTCGCCGGTGCGCATCGGCGTGACGGACAGCGGCGTGGGCATCCCTGCCGAATACCACGACCAGGTGTTCACCGAGTTTTCCCAGGCGGACGCCTCCATCACCCGCCGCTTCGGCGGCACCGGCCTGGGCCTGTCGCTTTGCAAGAAGCTGGCGGAACTGCTGGCGGGGACGATCGAATTCACCTCCACCCCGGGTGTGGGCAGCACCTTCGTGGTGACCCTGCCCTTGCCGCCCTGCGCCGCAGTACCGGTTGCCCAGCCAGTTGCCAAGCCGCCCGCCATTCTGCCAGACCCAGCCACGCCGGCGGCCCGCATCCTGGTAGTGGACGACCACCCGGCGATTCGGACGCTGATCCAGGACCAGCTCCGCGAACTGGGCCATCAGGCGGATACCGCCGCCAGCGGCGCCGGCGCGTTGGCGCTGGCCACCCGTCAGGATTACGCCTTGGTGCTGACCGATCTGAGCATGCCGGACATCAGCGGCTATAGCCTGGCTCGGGCGCTGCGCGACAGCGGCTTCTCCGCTCCCATCGTCGCCATCACCGCACAGGCCGGCAAGGCCGAACAGCCGCTCTGCGCGCAGGCCGGCATCGACGAGCTCATGCTCAAGCCCTTTACCCTGGAGGAACTAGACCAGGTTATCCGCAAACACTTGGCTTTGAGCCCCGCCAGCGCCCGGCTCCCCACAGCGCCCGCGCCCTTGTCTGCCTCCCGGCGCGCCGAGCTGCTGAGCGCGCTGGACCATGCTCTTCTACTGATGCGGCAGGCCTTGAAAGGAGCGGACGCGCCTCTATTCATGCAGCAGCTGCACGCCACCAAGGGCGCGTTCGCCATGGCGGGCTTGGCGCCGGTGGAGGAGTTGTGCGCGGAAATCGAGCAGCTGGCAGCAGCCGGCCCGCGCGAAGAGATAGGCGCGCTGCTGGATCGGCTGGAGGCGCTGGCGCACGCGAGACTTTGAACAGGCTCCAAGACCGCTATCGCGGCCCGGGGACATCGGCAACAATGGCCAGGCGCTTAGAACCTGTTCATAGTCTGCTGCGCTTCGGCGATACGGCGTTGAAAACGACTTCGAAATGCTCATGTACCGCTTGTACATTCCGCTTTCTCAGCCGTTTTCGCCTTGTCTCGCTCTTGCTCGCGAGACTTTGAACAGGCTCTTAGAACCCCTACCCAAGAGGAGCCGCCATGAAAATATCCGATCTTCCATTCGGCATCAGCGATTGGTCCGCGCTGGAGCCCACCCAACATGCCGGCGAAACCGGCTGCGCCTATTGGCGCACCCAGCGCTTCGGCGATATCCGCGTCCGCATGGTGGAATACACGCCGGGCTACCGCGCGGATCACTGGTGCGTCAAAGGCCACATCCTGCTGTGCCTGGAAGGGGTGCTGCACACCACGCTGGCGGACGGCCGCAGCTTCACCTTGACGCCCGGCCTCAGCTATCAAGTCGCCGACGACGCTGAACCGCATCTGTCCCATACCGAAACCGGCGCCAAGCTGTTCATCGTCGATTAAGGCCGGCTCAAGCCGTCTCCATCGCTTTTTGCCGCATCCGCAGTATCTGCTTGCAGCGAGGATAGCCAGGGCAGCCCCAGAAGTCGGGCCGACCGCCCTTGCCGGCGACATGGCGCATCGTGGCGCCGCAGCCGGGACAAGTCGGAGTGCGGTAATCGCCGGCGGTGGCGAACGCCAACAACTGCTGCCGGGCGCCGCCGGGCAGGCGCTCGATCAGCGTCAACAACATCTCCCCGTCGATCAAGCTAATGTGATTGCTTCGCGCCACGGTCTTGGCATCGTCGGAGAATCTGCCGCTGGTCATGAAAAAAGCCTTGGCGATTTTCTCGTGAGTCATTACGCCCAGCAACTCACGGATAGGCTTCACGCCGACATAGCGCTCGCCCCAGGCCTTGCATTGCACTAGCGAGGTGGCGCGGCCGGAATCATCCTGGAACAGCCGGATATCGATGCCGCCGTCCGGCCCCAGCGGCGTGGTTTCGGAACGAATGCCTTTCAATTCGTAAAATTTCTGGCAGACATCCTCAAACCGCTTCCATTCGATGTCGCGGATCAAGCCCAGCGACCATTGCGCGGGCCGCTCCTCGCTGGCCGCGGGGGTCTTGCTCGCCGGGTATTCCCGGAACGCCGGTTCCAGCGGCAATGGCGTCCCTCTCGCCGCCACCGGATCGATTTTGAAACTAAACCGCGGCTTAGCGGCCCGCCGCGACAGGGACAGCGCGGCCAAAACCAGGAAGAACAGCGCAATGGGCCAGCCCAGCGCGGAAAACGCCTCGGCTAGCGGCTTCAGCAATGGATTACTGGCCCCGAACGCCGGCAAGGCGCTTTTCAAAATCAGCAGGCTGAGCCCGGCCAAAGCGACGCTCACATACCAGGGCGCGGCGATAAGAACCTGTTTACGATCTGCTGCGCGTCGGCGATACGGCGTTGAAAACCGTTTCGAAATGCTCATGTACCGCTTGTACATTCCGCTTTCTCAACCGTTTTCGCCTTGTCTCGCTCTTGCTCGCGAGATCGTAAACACGTTCGAAGAAGCTGGGCTAAGCTTTCCTTTCTTTGCCGATATCTGCGTGCCATATTCCGCTCATTTATTATTCCAAAGGCATTTTAATGGCATGGCGCGCATTCGCGCAAACGCGAGGCTCTGGCCACCACCCATCCATTGCCATACTCTTGCATCGAATACCGATGCCCTTGCCCGGCATCAGGGACACCCTCTTCCGCAATCACCATCAAGGAACGCCATGAGAACCCTCGGCCTGCTGGGCGGTATCAGCTGGGTATCGACGCTGGATTACTATCGCTACCTAAACGAAGGCGTCAACGCGGCTCTGGGCGGCCTCAATTTTGCCGAATGCGTGGTCTACTCGCTGAATTTCAACGAGATCCAGCAGCGTGGCTGGGACGACTGGGAGCACACCTATGCGCTGCTGCTCAAAGGCTGCCTGCATTTGCAAGCCGCCGGGGCCGAGGCCATCGTGCTGTGCGCCAATACCGCGCACGTCGTGGCCGAGCGCCTGGAAGCGGCGGTCGGCCTCCCCATCATCCACATCGCCACGGCGACGGCGCGGGAAATCTCACAGCAGCGGCTGCAGACCGTGGGGCTGCTCGGCACCCGATTCACCATGGAGCTGCCGTTTTTCCGGGACAAGATGCGGCAACACGGCATCGAGACCTTGATCCCGGAGGCGCAGCACACCCGCGATTTCATTCAGCGCACGCTGCGCGACGAACTGGGCCGCGGCCTGGTGTCTCCGACCACCAAGGCCGCTTATCTGGAGGTGATCCGGCAGTTGATCGCACGCGAAGCCGAAGGCATCGTCTTCGGCTGTACCGAATTGCCACTACTGTTGAGTCCGGCCGACGTGCCGGTGCCGGTGTTCGACACCACTCGGATTCATGTCGAAGCCGCGCTAGAGTTCGCGCTCGGCGCAGCAAACATTGAGCAGCTTATTAGGCCGAAATAGCTACAGGCGCGCCACCCGCTTCCGCATATACTGTCCGCACATCACCAATGACACCCCCACCCATCCGACATCAAGGACATTCCATGCTCACCAGCGCCCGCAACCAATTCGCCGGCAAAGTCACCGCCATCCATCCCGGAGCGGTCAACGACGAGATCGACATCGCCCTGCCCGGCGGCGAGGTGATCACCGCCGTCATCACCCAGCGCAGCACCGCCAACCTGGGCCTGACCGTGGGTTGCGACGCGCTGGCCATCATCAAGGCTCCCTGGGTGATCCTGGCCAACCCCGAGGCCGGCATCAAACTGTCCACTCGCAACCGCCTGGAAGGCCGGGTGTCCGCGTTGCGCCCGGGCGCGGTGAATGCCGAAGTCGAAATCAAGCTCAATGGTGGTGACACCCTGGTGGCCATCGTCACCCAGGAGAGCGCGGACGATCTGGACCTGGCCGCCGGCAAAGCCATCGTCGCCTTCTTCAAGGCCTCCCACGTGATTGTCGGCGTCCGGATCTGAGCCCGGCATGAAGCCCTCTTCCGCGGCCGAGCGCGCGCCGGCCTCCACCCTGATAGACCGGAGAATCGCCGAACTCAGCGACTGGCGCGGCGCGGCCTTGGAGCGGATGCTGCGGCTGATCCGGGAAGCCGCCCCGAACGTGATCGAAGAATGGAAATGGATGGGCACCCCGATCTGGTCTTTGCGGGGCATCCCTTACACCGGCGAGTCTTAGAAGCTGTTCAAAGTCTGCTGCGCTTCGTGAAGCGTTGCCCGGTGAGTACCAGCTCAAAATACTCATGTACCACGTGTACATTCCGCTTTTTCGCTCGTTTTCGCCTTGTCTCGCTCTTGCTCGCGAGACGTTGAACAGGCTCTTACGCGTCCGTCGTCAAACCGACCTTCATCAAAGGCGCGGCGCTGCCGGACCCGGCCCAACTGTTCAACGCCAGCCAGGGCGGCAAGGCCAGGCGGGCGATCGATATCCGCGAGGGCGAGGAAGTGGACGCGGAAGCGTTCAAGGCGCTGATTCTGGCCGCCGTCGCGCTCAATGCCGGCAAGCAAGCCGGCCTAGAGCCTTGACCGCTCCGCGGCCGCGCGCCGCCTGTCTCGCAGATAACGCCACACGCCGTTCAGAATGGCCGTCGGCGACAGTTCGGCCATGGCCAGCAAGCCGTGGCCCTCATGGTAGTCCGGATTGTGCTCGACAAAATAGCGCGCCGCCGGACGCGGGTGCTGCAACCAGAATTGGCGATCGGTCTGGCTGTCCCGAGTCAAAATGCCCAGCTTCACCACAAAGGGGCGCTCCGCCGCTGGCGCCGCCATGCCGAAACTGCCGCACAACTCCGCCGCCAGCCGCGCCAGCGGCTGCTCCATCCCCCGCTCCGGGCTGGGCCACATGCCAGCGGCGTACTTGTGCATCTGGATGAAGCTGGACGGATGGATCATCGCACCCAGGAAATACATGGGCCGCCACGGGCCGCGCAGCCAGTAGCGCAACATGCAGCCAGCCAGGAAAGGCATATTGCTATTGCGGCCGCGGTAGTCTTTGAGCAGCCCGGCCTGCCCGCGCAAAACCTTGACTTCGCGCCCCGCCGCGCGGCGCTGGAACAGGTGGACGGCGCAATAGCCCACCGCCTGACCGTGTTCGCCGCGATGCAGCAGGATGCTGCTGTGCTCGGACTCCGGCAACACCATCTTGCGGAAGGCCGCCCGGTCCATGCCGCTGAAAACGGCGTCGTGCACTTGATAGGCTTCATCCACCAGGCGCTCGCGCCCGGCCATGGTCAACAAGTGCGGATATAGGGTGTCTGAGTGAGTGATGGTGCCCATGGCTCCTCGCGCGGGGTGGGACGTCGAAACGCAGCGCATGGTAAGCAGCGGGTCTGGACATCACCACTGACAGATATGCCAATGTTGTTTTTAATTCACTCGAGACCGCCGGCCCGCGCCCAGGCCAAGCATGAAAAAACCCCGCCAAGGCGGGGTTTGTCGTTTGCTGCCGAGGATCAGGACTTGGCCGGGGCTTCCCAGCCGCCGCCCAACGCCTTGTACAGGCCCACCACCGCGTTCAGATGATCC
>NZ_JAYSGF010000022.1:0-1377 GCF_041912965.1 Chromobacterium sp.
GGATTTTCTCTTCACTAGCCCATTATCGCTTACAAAAAGATCGTAAACAGGTTCTGAGAAGCAGCTCAAAGCCACGCGGCCATCCCCCGCAAAATCGTTCAAGACGACTGCCGGTTTCGGCGGCATGATGAATCCATCTCATTGCCGCAAGGACACGCCCCGATGACCCGCTCCACCCCTGCCGCCTGGGCATGGCAAGGCGCGCGCGACAGCCTGCCAATGCTGATAGGCGCCGCGCCCTTCGGCGTGATCTTCGGCACCCTGGCCATCGCCGCCGGTCTCAGCCCGCTGAGCACTCAAGCCATGTCCTTGCTGGTGTTCGCCGGCTCCTCGCAATTCATCGCCGTCAGCCTGGTGGCGGCCGGCGCCGCGCTGCCGGTGATCTGGCTGACCACCTTCGTGGTCAATCTGCGCCACGCGCTGTACAGCGCCACCCTGCTGCCCTATGCGCGACCATGGCCGCTGGCCTGGCGCTGGCCGCTGGCGTTCTGGCTCACAGATGAAACCTTCGCCGTGGTCGAACATCGCTTCCGCACCCAGGGCGCCGCCGGCGGCCAGTGGTATTGGCTGGGCTCTTCGCTGGCGATGTACGGCAACTGGCAGGCGTGGACGCTGGCCGGCGTGCAGCTGGGACGCTCGGTGCCGGGGCTGGCGCAACTGGGCCTGGATTTCGCCATGGTGGCCACTTTCGCCGCCATCGTCGCGCCGCAATTGAAAAAGCGGCCCACGCTGGCGGCCGCGACGGTGGCCGGCCTGACCGCGCTGCTGGCGCGCGGCCTGCCCTACAAACTAGACCTGATGCTGGCGGCGCTGCTCGGCGTCGGCGCCGGACTCTTGCTGGAAGGCAAGCGCAAGGAGGCGGCATGAACCATTGGTGGATGATTTTCGGCATGCTGGCGGCCACCTTGCTGATCCGCGCCAGCTTTCTGGTGTTCGGCCAGCGGCTGGCCTTTCCGGACTGGCTGAACCGCGCGCTGCACTATGTGCCGGCGGCGGTGCTGTCGGCGCTGGTGGTGCCGATGGCGCTGGCCCCGGCCGGGCACATTGATCTGTCGCTGGGCAACGCCTATCTGATCGGCACCCTGGTCGCCATCGCGGTGGCGTGGAAGAACGGCAAGACCCTGCTCGCGATTGTGGTCAGCTTCATCGTCTATGGCTTGCTGCGCTGGCTCTGAGCAGCTGTCCAGAGCCCACGGAACAACACGCGCTCGCCGTGGGGGGGGGGGGGCCCCCCCCGCGGCCGAGGCCCAACGCCCGCAAATTTTAAAAAAAAACAACACCCACAACAAAAAAACACAACAACACCACCCCCCCCCGAAACACCCCCCCCAACCCCCCCCCCCCCCCCCAACCCCCGCCCCAAACCCACCCCCCCCC
>NZ_JAYSGF010000022.1:1387-80199 GCF_041912965.1 Chromobacterium sp.
CTCGCTTTTGTGTACAGATTCATCGTCTAGGGCTTGGGGCGGGGGCTGTGAGCCGCTGACCAGACCCCCCGTAACAACCCGCGCTCGCGGTGCGCCGTTGCGGGGCGCGCGGCAGGCATTGCCCTAGGCTCAGATATTGTAAATCAGCACCAGGCCGATCAAGGCGGGCGCGACCCAGCAGTAGATGAAGCGCACGCCGGCGCTCAGCGCCACGGGTAATTGCAGCTCGGCGCGCATGGTCGGCCAGATCACCCAGCCGGCGAAGCAGGCGGTGCCGATGCCGCCCAGCGGCAGCAGGATGTTGGACGCGGTGTAGTCCATCAACTCGAACACATTGCGACCGAACAGCTTCCAGTCCGCCAGCACGCCGAAGGACAGCGCCGCCGGAATGCCGGCGCAAAACACCAGCAGGCCGATCGCCAGCGTCGCCTTGCGGCGGCTGACGCCCCATTCATCGATGGGAAACACCGCCACCAGCTCCAGCAAGGATACCGACGAAGTCAGCGCCGCCATCAGCAGCAGCAGAAAGAAGGCCGCCGCCAAGCCTTGGCCGAAAGGCAGGTGATTGAACACCACCGGCATGGTCATATAGGTCAGGCCTGGTCCAGCCTGCGGATTCAGGCCGAAGGCGTAGATCGCCGGAAAAATCATCAAACCGGCCAGGACCGAGGTCAGCGTGGTCAGGCCGGTGACCCACAACGCGGCGCCGCCCAGCCGCGTGTCCGGGCCCAGGTAGGAGCCATAAGCGATCATGCAGCCGGCGCCCACCGACAAGGAGAAAAAGGCCAGGCCCAGTGCTTCCACCAGCATGCCCGGCGTCACCTTGGAGAAGTCCGGCGTCAGCAGCGCCGCCACGCCGGCCTCCGCGCCGGGCAGGGTCAGCGAGCGCGCGATCAGGCCCAGCATCAACAGGAACAATAAGGGCATCAACACCTTACCGGCGCGCTCAATCCCCTTCTGCACCCCGCACATCACCACCAACAGGGTCAGTCCGGCAAACAGCGCATGGGTCAGCAGGGATTCGAAGGGATCGGACACATAATCGCCGAACAAGCGCGCCAGCGCCGCTGGGTCATTGCTCATCACCCGGCCGTCCACCGCGCGCAGCAGATAACCCAGCGTCCAGCCGCCCACCACGCTGTAAAAGGAAAACACCAGGAAGCCGCACAGCACGCCGGCGTAGCCCACCAGCTTCCAATGACGCGAGCCCAGCCGCGCGAAAGCGCTCACCGCGCCGCAGGCCGCCGCGCGGCCGATGGCGATCTCGGCCATCAGCAAGGCGATGCCCAGGGTGAAGGTCAACAGCAGATAGATCAGCAGAAACGCGCCGCCGCCATTCATCGCGGTGACGTAGGGAAACTTCCAGATGGAGCCCAGGCCAACCGTGGCGCCGGCCGAAGCCAGAATGAAACCGAGGCGGGAACCCCATTGCGTGCGAGACATGACAACTCCTGAGTCAGAACGATTTGCCGCCGCACGGGGTAACGCTGGATACAACTAGGCCGCCCATGACGGCGGCCCGGAAAGCAGATACGAACATCCCTGGCGCGCCGATTAGCTGCGCCACCACCACGACTTGGTCTGGAAAGGGATGATCTGCTTCATAAGTTTGGAAGCATGCCGGTTTACGCACCAGTACGTCAAGCCCGGCATGCGCGCTCACGCCTTGTCGACGGCCAGACCGGCCGCGTCCGCCCCCATCCGCTTCAGCCGGAAACCCAGCCACAAAACCAGCAGCCAAGCCGGCAATACATACACCGATACCGCAATGCCCGGCGTGAACAGCATCACGCCCAGGATCATCAGCATGAAGGCCAGGCACAGCCAATTGGCGAACGGATGCCACAGCGAGGCGAACACCAGCTTGCGGCCGCCCTGGGCGCGGCGAAACTTCAGGTGGGTCAGGCTGATCAGCGCCCAATTGATCACCAGGGCGGTGACCACCAGCGACATCAACAAGGCCAGCGCGCCGCTGGGCAGCAGGTAGTTGAGCACCACGCCGGCGAAAGTCGCCAGCGCCGACAGCAAGGTGGCGTTGACCGGCACCCCGCGCTTGTCCAGCTTGGCCATGCCCTTGGGCGCATTGCCCTGCTGGGCCAGGCTGAACAGCATGCGGCTGGTGGCGTAGACGCCGCCGTTGTACACCGACAAGGCCGCGGTCAACACCACGAAATTAAGCCCGTGCGCGGCGAAGCCGGCGCCGATCTGCTCGAAAATCATCACGAAGGGGCTGCCGCCGGCGGCCACCTTGCTCCACGGGTACAGGGACAACAGCACCAACAGCGAGCCGATGTAGAAGATCAGCACGCGGTAGATCACCTGGTTCACCGCCCTGGGAATGGTTTTCTGCGGGTCTTGGGTCTCCGCCGCCGCCATGCCGATCAGCTCCAAGCCGCCGAAGGAGAACATGATCACCGCCATCGTCATGAACAGGCCGCCTACGCCATGCGGAAAGAAGCCGCCGTCGCTCCACAGATTACTCACCGAAGCCTGCGGGCCGCCGTTGCCGGACAAGAGCAGATAGCCGCCGAACACGATCATCGCGATCACCGCGCCCACCTTGATCAGCGCGAACCAGAACTCCGTCTCGCCATAGTATTTGACGCTGCTCAGATTGACGCCGGTGATCGCCACGAAGAAGACCAGCGCGGTGACCCAGGTGGGCACATCCGGCCACCAATAGCGCACGTACTCGCCGGCGGCGGTCAGTTCGGCCATGCCGGCCAGCACATACAGCGCCCAATAATTCCAACCGGACAGGAAGGCGGGGAACTTGCCCCAGTAGCGGTCGGCGAAATGGCTGAGCGAACCAGCCACCGGCTCCTCGGCCAGCATCTCGCCCAATTGGCGCATGATCAGGAAAATGATGAAGCCGGCGACGGCGTAGCCGAGAATCATCGCCGGTCCGGCCGCTTTCAACACGCTGGCCGAGCCCAGGAACAGACCGGTGCCGATCGCGCCGCCCAGCGCGATCAATTGGATATGGCGGTTTTTCAGCTCGCGCTTCAAACCGGTGGAAGTGGGGGTAACGCTCACCTTGGCGCCTCCTGCTGATTAGTGAATGGAACGGTGTTGCTTCATCAATGCAGCAAGGCCCTCACCACTCGCCAATTAGACAAAAAGTCCAATACAGCCTGTAAGACATTCCCAGCAGATACATCAACTTCAAACAAACCACGATCAGACTAAACAAAATACGACATAAGGTCAAAAGTCTTTTTCAATACATTTAGAATCCATCCAAAGATGACAGCCCTTGTCATGAACAAATAGACATTATGTCCAAAATCGCAACGCCAACTCAGTGTTCCACTCACCCAAAAAGGCAGGGCCGCCCAAATCAGGCGGCCCTGCCGATGCGCCCACTGCGTGAGCGCGGAAGCCCTACTCAGGGTGTCTGACGCGCGGGTTCCCCCGTCGGCGCGCCCTTGGCGCGATAGCCTACCCACAGCAGCCCCAGCCATATCGGCAACACATAGACCGATACCGCGGCGCCCGGAGTCAGCAGCAGGATCAACAGAATCATCGCCATGAAAGCCAGGCAGATCCAGTTGGTCAGCGGGAACCAGAACGATTTGAACACCAGTTGCTCGCCGGCCTCGACCTTGGCGCGGCGGAACTTCAGATGGGTCAGGCTGATCATCGCCCAGTTGGTCACCAGCGCAGCCACCACCAAGGACATCAGGATGCCCAAGGCCTCGCCCGGCAGCACATAGTTGAGGATCACGCAGGCGAAGGTCGCCAACGCCGACACCAGGATCGCCGACACCGGCACGCCGCGCTTGTCCACCTGCATCAAGGCCTTGGGCGCGTTGCCCTGTCTGGCCAGGCCGTACAGCATGCGGCTATTGGCGTAAACGCTGCTGTTGTACACCGACAGCGCCGCGGTCAACACCACGAAGTTGAGCAGATTGGCGGTGAGGCCAGAGCCGATCTGCTGGAAAATCATCACGAAGGGACTGCCGCCGGACGCGACCTTGCTCCACGGATACAGCGACAGCAGCACCACCAGCGAACCGATGTAGAAGATCAGGATGCGGTAGATCACCTGGTTCACCGCCTTGGGGATGGTGGTGCGCGGGTTATCCGCCTCGGCCGCGGTCAGGCCAATCAGTTCCAGACCGCCGAAGGAGAACATGATCACCGCCATCATCATGAACAAGCCGCTGAAGCCATGCGGGAAGAAACCGCCATCGCTCCACAGATTGCTGAACGAGGCCTGCGGACCGCCGGTGCCGGTCAGCAGCAAATAGCCGCCGAACAGAATCATCGCGATTACCGCCACTACCTTGATCAGCGCGAACCAGAACTCCGCCTCGCCATAGACCTTGACGTTGGCCAGGTTGATGCCGTTGATACAGACGAAGAACACCAGCGCCGATACCCAGGCGGGCACATGCGGCCACCAGTACTGCACATAGGCGCCGACGGCGGTGAGTTCCGCCATGCTGACCAGGATGTACAGCACCCAGTAGTTCCAGCCGGACAGGAAACCGGCGAAATCGCCCCAGTAGCGGTAGGCGAAGTGGCTGAACGAGCCGGCCACCGGCTCCTGCGCCACCATTTCGCCCAGTTGGCGCATGATCATGAAGGCGATCAGGCCGGCGATGGCATAGCCCAGGATCATCGATGGGCCAGCGGCCTTCAGCACGCTGGCGGAGCCCAGGAACAGCCCGGTGCCCACCGCGCCGCCTAGCGCGATCAATTGGATGTGGCGGTTTTTCAAACCGCGCTTCAAACCGGCTTCGGTTGATATCTCAGTCAAGGCAAGCCCCTCAATCATCATTTCCCAGCAACATTAATACCAACAGCATGACAATTCAGGCAAGCCGCGTCGATTCTGTTGCAAACATCGACAAGCAGAACATTAAGCACTCAAGCCGAGCTTGCGTCAAACCAAGCGATTGAAGTTTTATGCCTTATACGCGTCATAAATTGAACACAATGGAATTAAATTCGATTAATTGAACAAAAACTTTGCTCTAATTGCCGAAAATCCCCCAGACTACTGCGAACTTATGCCAAGCCGCCCGTCAGCCCTTTCATCCAGCCAAATCGCATAAAAGCAAGTGAATGCTCGCGCATATATTGATATAAATCAAATTCATACCCGGCATCACTTAGTCTCGAGGCCAGCGGAAACGCTAACGATTCGCCACTTTTAGTAACAAATGGAAAACATTTGATTTGCAACTGTCTGCCACTATGAAGTGTCTGAATTTCATCTCACTCATCATGATTACGGCCGCATAGACGGCCCCGTTTTGGAGACGAAGCATGAAACAATCCGTATTGATCGCCAGCGTGCTGGGCGGCGGCATCGCCCTAGGCGGCCTGGGCGTGGCCGGCTTCCAGGCCATCAAGTCCAACCCGCAAACCGCCGCCGCGCCGCAACAGCAAGTCGCCAGCGCGCCGGTCGCCGCTTCCGCTCCCGCGGCTAGCCTGCCCCCGGCCGTGGCTTCCGCGCCGGCGGTGCTTGCCGCAGCTGCGCCCGCAGCCGTGGCCGCCACGGACAAACCGGCGGCGAAACCCGCCGAACCCAGCGCGCCGGCCAAGCCCGCCGCTCCGGTCCACGCCACCCACGCCCGCATTCTGGCGGTGACGCCGATCAAGGAAACCGTCAACGCGCCCAAGCAGGTCTGCCACCAGGAGCAAGTGACGCATCAAGCGCCGGTCCAGGATCAGAACCGCATCGCCGGCTCGGTGATAGGCGGCGTGCTCGGCGGCGTGCTCGGCAACCAAGTAGGCGGCGGCAACGGCAAGAAAGCCGCCACCGTGATCGGCGCGCTGGCTGGCGGCCTGGCCGGCAACAAGGTGCAGGAAGGCATGCAGCAACGCGACCAGGTCAGCAGCACCCAGACCATCTGCAATGAGGTGAACGAAAGCAGCGAGAAAGTCGTTGGCTACGACGTCAAGTATTCGCTGGACGGCAAGACCGACACCGTGCGCATGAACCACAAGCCCAAGGGCAAAACCTTGCCGGCCAAGAACGGCAAGGTACTGGTTTAAAACCTGCCCACGATCTGTTGCGCATCGGCGATACCGCGTTGAAACGTTCTTCAAGCGACAAACCATCCTGATGCCACCACGCAAAAGCGGACCTCCCGGTCCGCTTTTTTCATGCCCTCAGCGCCAGCGCGCGGCCGCCGCTTCCGCCTCTTCCGGTGGGCCGAACAATACCGTCCAGCGGTCTTTCCAATTGGGCGCGCGCCAGGCCTCGCGCAGCATGTCGCGCCATTCCACCACGCTGACCCATAGCGGATTGAAGCTGTTCACCGGCTTGACCGTGCCGTAGTCGCAGGGATCGTCGGCGCTTTCCTCGACATAGCTGCCGAACAGGCGGTCCCAGATCACCAGCACGCCGGCGTAATTGTGGTCGATATAGCGCGGATTCTTGGCATGATGGCCGCGATGGATGGACGGGGTATTGAACACATATTCCAGCCAGCCCAGCTTGGGGCAGGCCTGGGTATGCACGAAGAACTGGAAGGCCAGGTTCAGCAATACCACTCCGACCACCTGTTCGGGCGGGAAACCCAGCCAGGCCAGCGGCAGCCAGAACACCCACATGCCGGCCAATGGATACATCAGGCTCTGGCGGAAGGCGGTGGTGAAATTCATGCGGGTGGAGCTGTGATGCACGCTGTGCGCAGCCCACAGCCAGCGCACGCGGTGGCTGACGCGATGGAACCAGTAATAGAGGAAATCCTGGCCGATGAACAACAGCAGGAAGCTGAGCCAGGAATCGGCGAACTGAAACAGCCGGTGCTGCTGGTAAATCCACGCGTACAAGGGCAGCACCAACACCCAGGCCAGCTTGTCCGCCCCCTGGTGCAGCAAGCCCAGGCAGGCGCAGCACACCGAGTCGCGCCAGTCGTAAAGGCTGAGCCGGCCCTGGCGACGCAAATACCACAGCTCGCCGGCGACGCAGGCCAGGAATACCGGCGCCAATGCCAGCAGCAGCAGCTGAATATCGAACTTCATCACCGCCTCCCGCTTGGGAATGGTGTTCGCGCTAACGCAAACACTTGATTGGAGTTTGAACTCTATAATTGCTCAAACGCCGCATTCCGGCAAGCGGCTCAGCGGTGCCCCACGCTCTATCCTACTGCTGTTGACGCGCGCGGAACGCGCTCAATGCCGCCTCGCGCTCGCTCCAGCAGCGGTTCACGCTCTTGCGGGCGGACAGTTGCTGCAGATAATTGTCACGCTCGGGGAAGGCTGCGGTGATGTCCTCGCCCAACAGCGCCTGGCTCATCTGCGCCAGCGCCGGCAGAATACAGGCGGCGCTGATGTCGGCGTGGCTGAAATCCTCGCCACAGGCCCAGGGGCCATAGTCCAGCATCTGGCCGGCGGCGGCCAGGCCGCGCGCCACCTGCTGGCGGGCCGTGTCCACGGCATTGGCTTCCAGCGGGCTGCCGAACAGCCAATGGCGGTACAAGGGCAGCGCCGGCATCAACACGTACAAATCCAATATCGCGCTCAATTGGCGCGCGTGAGCGCGGCCGTTCGGCGTCGGCGGCAGCAGGGAGGCGGTGGGATAGGCGTCTTCCAGCCATTCCAGGATCACCGATGATTCCGCCATCGCGTGGCCGCCCACTTCGACAAAGGGAATCTTGCCCATCGGGCTCTTCGCCAGCAGTTCTTCTTGCTGCGAAGGGGCGGTGAGGATTTCTTGGAAGTTGACGCCCTTTTCCAGCAAGGCGATTTTGACCTTGTTGTAATAAGGGGACAGCGCTGCGCCGTAAAGCTTGATCATCCAGGTCTCCAGGCGGGCCGGAGCCCGCGGTTGCTGATGGTGGCGGCCGGCCATGCTGCGGTGCAGGGCCGGCCCGGCAGCATTATGCCATTACTTATTCATGGCAACGGCTTTTTGCTGCAGCAATTGCCGGATTTGCGGCAAGGCCGCCTGCGCCGCGCGTTCCCCTTCCAGAATGGCCTGGTGGCGCGCGTCGAACTGGGCGGAGCCGATGTCCTGCACCTGCGGGCGGATCACCACGTCGGCCTGCTTCAGTTCCTGCGCCAGCGCCGGACCGTTCATGATGTTCAGGCTTTGGTCCAGCATGGACAGGAAACCGGTGGCGGCGCCCTTGCGCGGCCGCGCCGAGATGTCGACGGCGATGACGAAGTCGGCGCCCATCTCGCGCGCGGCGCTGACCGGCACCGGGCTGACCAGGCCGCCGTCCACATAGCTCTTGCTGCCTATCTTCACCGGCAGGAACACATTGGGGATGCTGGCCGAGGCGCGCACCGCCTGGCCGGTGTTGCCCAGGCGGAATACCACTTTGCGGCCGCTGTCCAGCTCGGTCGCCACCGCGCCGAACGGGCGCGGCAGCTGCTCTATGCTCTTGTTCGCCACTTGGGCGTTGATCCAGTTCTGCAGCTTCTCGCCCTTGATCACGCCCTTGCTCGACAAGGTCCAGTCGGTGAGGTTGGATTCGTCCAGCTGGATGGCGCGGCTCTGCAGCTGCATGCCGCTGAGGCCGGACGCGTACAGGCTGCCGACCACGCTGCCGGCGCTGGTGCCGGTGATCAGGTCCGGCTTGATGCCGGCCGCTTCCAGCACCTTGATCACGCCGACATGGGCGAAGCCCTTGGCCGCGCCGCCGCCTAGCGCCAGCCCGATCCTGGGTTTTTGCAGCGGCTTGGGCGGCTGTGCCGCCGGCGGAGGGGACAAGGTGGAGCAGGCAGCCAGCAGCGCGGCCATGCTCGCCAGCAACCAGGGCCGGAGTATGTGTTTGCTAATCATGATTCCATCAGGCTTTCAGACATCGGCGGCAATCAGCGCCGCCCCAACGGACGCGGAATCCAGCATCACATAGTTCAGATGCCGCGCGCCCTCCAATTCGAAATAGCATTCGCCGTGGACGTCCATCTCCAGCCGGCGGTAGAACGCGATCGCGCGCTCATTGCCGTGCCACACCGTCAGCCACAGGCGAGCGGGTTCCGCCAGGGCGAGCGCCCAACGCCGCGCCGCTTCCAGCAAGCGCCGGCCCAGGCCTTCGCCGCTACGGCTTTCCACCAGATAGAGCCGCTCGACTTCCACGGTGGCGAAGTCGCAGCCCTGACAGCGGCTGTCCCGCTTCAACAGCGCGTAGCCGATCAGGAAATCATCCTGTTCCATCACCAGCAGATGATGCACGGGATCGGCGATCAAGGCCTCGAAATTCGCCGGCGTGAATTCGCTCAACACATAGTTGGCCATGTCCCGACGCACGCCATCGGTGACATAGGTACTGAGCCACACCTGGATGGACAGGGCGGCGAGACAACTCGCGTCCCCTGGGCGCGCTGCGCGGATTTCCACTCCCATTCAGGGCTCCTGATTGCGCCGTCTATTCGGCGCGCGGCGGTTTCTTGACGAACTCGATCACCTGGCGGCCATCGTCGCTGACCTTGGCCAGCTTCTTGCCGCTGCCCTTCCACGCATGGCCGTACACCACTTCGTAGGTGGCCGGCAGCTTGCCGTCGCGGCGCCGGTCCTCATAAGCCGCCTCCACCCGCTGCCAGGCATGCTTGCCCATCAGGCCGCGGCCGCGGCCGCTGGTGGCGTTGTGCGCGCCTATCGCTTTCAGGTCGGCCATCACATCGCGCGCGCGGCCATAGGTCAGCACGATTTTTTCCATGTCCATCACCGGCTCGGCGAAACCGGCGCGCATCAGCGCGTCGCCCAAGTCATGCATGTCGATGAACTGGTTGACGTGGGTGGCGCGGTCGATGCCGGCGAAGGCATCGCGCAGCTCGTGCAGGGTGTCCGGCCCCAGCGTGGAGAACATCAGCATGCCTTCCGGCTTCAGCACGCGGCGGAATTCGGCGAACACCTTGTCCGGCACATTGACCCACTGTATCGCCAGGCTGGACCAGATCATGTCCACGCTGGCGTCGGCCAGCGGCAGCCGTTCGATGTCGGCCACCACCTGCCACGGCAGGCTGGGGCGGAACAGCTTCTTCAGCAAGCCGTCGCCGCTTTGCTGCTTGGCGCGCGAGGCCTGCAGCATCGCCCGCGCCAGGTCCAGTTCCAGTACCCGCGCCTCCGGATACTGGCTGCGCAATTGCGCCGCGCCGTAGCCGGTGCCGGCGCCGGCGTCCAGCACCACTTGCGGCTGGAACTTGATGTACTGCAGCCGTTCGGCCATCCGGTCGGAGACTTCGCGCTGCAACACCGCGGCGGAATCGTAGCTGGCCGCGGCCTTCTCGAATGAGGCGCGCACCCGCGCCTTGTCGGTGTAGAACGCTTCTGTCATGCGTGGGCATCCAAATGCTGGGCAAGCGCGGCGAGGAACTCGGCCTCGTGCGACAAGAACGGCGCATGCGACGCTTGCGGGAATTCATAAAGCCGGGCGTCGGCCAGCTCGGCGGCCAGCCAACGGCCGGCGCCGATCGGGGTAATGGCGTCGCGGACGCCGTAGAACAAGCCCACCGGGCAGCGGATGCGGCCAGCCAGCGCGCGCGCATCGGCTTCCAGCAGCAATTCCAGCGCCGGCAGCAGGCCTTGCGGCCGGCCATGGGAGAACAACTCCGCGCGCAAGGCCTTCAAGGTGTCGCGCGCCGACGGCGCGCCCATCATCTGCAAGGCGAGAAAACGCTCCAGCGTTTGCTCGAAGGCGCCGTCCAGGCTGGCGGCCACCGCCTCGATGGATTTGCGCTCCTGCGCGTGCGGCCAACTCTCGTCGCGCACGAAGCGCGGGCTGGTCGCCACCAAGGCCAGGCTCTTTATCTTGTCCGGATGGCGAGCGGCCCAATGCTGGGCGACCAGGCCGCCCAACGACCAGCCCACCACCTGCGCCGGCAGCGGAAAGGCCTGGTCCAGCAGATCGGCCACCGCGTCGGCGTCGAAGGAGGCCAGCGGGGCGGAAGCGCCGTGGCCCGGCAGGTCGACCAGATGCACGCAATGGCTGGCGGCCAAGCGCTCCGCCACGCGGCTGAACACGCCGCCGTGCAAACCCCAGCCGTGCAGCATCACCACGTCCGGGCCCTGGCCCAGCGTTTCAACAAACAGACTCATGGACGATTAAATGAGGGGAAACCGTCATTTTCGCAAGATCGCGATGCGAAAGAAACCTCCAAGGCCGGCATCTTCGTCATGAACCTTGCGCAAGCGACACCCCGCCAGGATATCCGCCAGCCTCCGGTTGATATCGGTGGCGATCACGCGCGACAGCAGATTGCCGGCGCTGCGCAATAGCGAGGGCCGCTGATCGTCGTGCAGGAACTTGTCGAACACCGCCACCCGGCCGCCGGGCTTGAGCACGCGCTCCACTTCGCGAATGCAGGCCCGCGGGTCCGGCACCACCGCCAGCGCCAGGTGCAGCACCACCGCGTCGAAGCTGGCGTCGGCGAACTCCAGCGCCTGCGCGTCCATCACCCGGGCATCCACCTCCATGCCCAGCGTCGCGGCGTGGGCGCGCAAGCGCGCCAGCATGCCGTCGGAGATATCGATGGCGACCAGGTGGCGACAACGCACCATGAAGTCCAGGTCCAGGCCGGTGCCGGCCGCCACCAGCAGGATGCGCTCCTCCGGTTGGGGATTGAGCAGCGCGATGGAACGGCGCCGGCGCGCGGCGAAAGCCTGCGCCAGCCGGTCGTAAACCGGCGCGTACAGATTGTAGCGCCAGCGGTTGAAAACCTGCGGCCAGCGCCGCCAGCGGCTAGGCTCCATGCTGGAACTCCCGACGGAAGCGCGCCAGCCGCTCCCAGTCCATGCCCTGGGCCGGCGCCGGGGCGGCGAAATAGAAACCCTGCAGCTTGCCGCAGCCCATCTCCTTGAGCATGGCCAGCTGGGCGGCGGTTTCCACGCCCTCGGCCACCACGTCCAGGTCCAGCGCCTTGGCCAGCGCCAGAATCGCGCGCACGATGGCCACCGATTCCTGCTGACGGTCGAGATCGAAGACAAAGGACTGGTCTATCTTCAACACGTCGAAACGAAAGCGGTGCAGATAAGACAGCGCGGAATAGCCGGTGCCGAAGTCGTCCAGCGCCAGCCTCACGCCCAATTCATGCAGCGCGTGCATCACCGTGGCCGCGATCTCGGGCTGGTCTATCAGCGCGCTCTCGGTGATTTCAAGATGCAGCATCGCCGGCGGCAGGCCGTAATGGCGGATGCGCTCGCCTATCCAGCCGGCCAGTTCCGGATCGTGGAAATGCGCCGAGGACAGATTGATGTGCAAGGCCACTTCCGGGCCCACCCTGCCTTGGGCGCGCCACAGTCCCATCTGCGCGCAGGCGGCGTTCAGGATGTAGCGGTCCAGCCGGGTGATCAGCCCGCTTTCCTCGGCGATGGGCAGGAACAAGCCGGGCGAGATCAGGCCGCGCAGCGGATGCTGCCAGCGCGCCAGCGCCTCGAAGCCGACCAGTTCACCGCTGTGACCGTCGATGAAAGGCTGGAAATACGGCTGCAACTGCCCTTCCTCTTCCAACGCGCGACGCAGTTCGCTCTCCAGCGCCAGTTGGTCCGCCTGGTTGATGCGCAGCTCGTGATTGAACAGGGTATAGCCCTGCCGCCCCTGCTGCTTGGTGCAGTACATCGCGTGATCGGCGTCGCGCAGCAGGTCGTCGGCCTTGTGATAATGCTCGAGATCGGCCAGCACCACGCCGACGCTGGCGGTGGAAAACACCTCGCGGCCGGCCAGAATCACCGGCCGATCGAACTCGTTGACGATGCGCTGCGCGATGCGCTCGCAGTCGCCGCCGCCATCCATGCCGAACATCAGCACCGCGAACTCGTCGCCGCCCAGCCGCGCCAGAAAGTCGTAATGGCGCAGGCAGGTACGGATGCGCGCGCCGGCCTCGAACAAAAGATGGTCGCCGGCCAGGTGACCAAGGGTGTCGTTGACCAGCTTGAAACGGTCCAGATCGATGAACAGCACCGCGAAGCGCTCGCCGCTGCCATGGATATACGCGTCCCAGGCCCGGCGCAGGGTCTTGGAGAAATAGCTGCGGTTGGGCAACTTGGTCAGCGGATCGTGCAGGCTGTCGAACTCCAGCTGGGCGTTGACCGCGTCCAGCTCGCTGGTGCGTTCGCGCACCCGCTGCTCCAGTTCGGCGTAGGCCGCTTGCAGGCTCTCCAAGGCCTTGACCCGGGTCAGCGCCGCGCCGATATGGTTGGCGACGAACTCCAGCACTTCCTGATCGCGGAAGTTATAGCTCACGTCCTCGTCGTAACTCTGCACCGCCAACACACCCAAGAGATCGGTGCCGCAATACAGCGGCACGCCCAGCCAGCTCTTGGGCCGCGGCAAATCGGCGCTGGCTTCCGATTGGCGGTTCTGTTGCGAATAGGGGTCGATCAGCAAGGGGCGGCCGCTATGCAGCACCTGCTCGATAAAGCCCTTGCCCGGACGGTGCGGCTGTAACGGCGGCGCGTACTCATCTGCGCAATAGGGAAAGCTGATGCGGTCTTCCAATTGATCGTACAAGGCCACCAGGCAGTTGCGCGCCGGCACCATCTCCGCCAGCAAGCGGTGCAGGCCGCCGAGGAAGGCTTCCAGCGACAGACTGGTATTCGACAACTCGGCGATGCTGAACAAGGCGCCCTGGAAACGCTCGGCGCGCTGGCGCTCGGCCACTTCGGCGCGCAGCCTCGCGTTGGCGCCTTCCAGCTCGCTGGTGCGCAGCCAGACCTGGCGCTCCAATTGGCTGCGGTGCAGCACCCGTTCCAACACGAAGCCGACATGGCGGGCGGCGAACAGGAACAGCTGCTGCTCGGCCGAGGTCAATTGCGTCTGATTTTCGTACAGCTGCAGCACCACCGCGCCTATCACATGGCCGCCGGCATTGAGCAAGGGCGCGCCCATCCAGCTGGCCGGCAGCAGCCCTTGCCGGCTCAGTCCCTCCTGCTGACACACTTCCAGCAAACGCTCCCGGCTCAGCACCACCGGCTTGCCACCGCGTATCAGCCAGGCGGTCAGCGACGGCGCCTGGCCGGCCAGCGGGAAGACGGCATCGCTGGCGGGAGGAGCGGGATCGCGCTGGTCGACATAGAACGGGAAGTGGATGACTTGGGCCTCGTCATCGTACAAGGCAATGTAGAAATTGCTGGCGTCCATCAGCCGCATCATCTGCCGATGCAGGCAGGGCAGCACTTGATCGATGGTGCCGCACTCCTCGGCCAGTTGCGAGATATCGAGCAAGGCGTCGTTGGCCGCGCGCGACGCCGCCTGTTCCGCGCCCAGCCGCGCGCACAGCAAATGGGCGCACAGCAGCGCGGCGGCCTCGTTCAACGCCGGCCCGGCATCGCCGCGCCACACCAGCCAGCCCAGCAATTGCTCGCCGGCGCGCAAAGGCATCGCCTCGCAGCCGGCTTCCAGCCGGCCGCCGCCGGCCAGCGTTTCGGCACTGGGCAGCGCATCGGTGGCGCCGATGGCGGCCAGCAATTGCCAGGCCTCGCCCAGCTGCCGCCACACCGCGGCAATGCGCACCCCGCCCTGCCCTTGCAGCAGAGACAGCGCCATCGCGGCGGCCTGCTCAGGCGTCGCCAGATATTCAGCCATGCTCTTCATGTGATTATCGTAGTATGAGTTAGCTGGAAAATCCGGCCATGCCGGCGCGCCCCTCCCCATGGGCGCGCGGACTCAGGGCGCCGCGTCGCCCCGAATACAGGACAACAAGCGCTGCAAGTGCTCCGGCTCATGCATGGCCGACAAGGACAGGCGCAAACGCGCCGCGCCTTCCGGCACCGTGGGCGGGCGAATCGCCGGCACCCACAGCCCGTGATCGCGCAGGCGGCCGGCCAACGCCAGCGCCTGTTCATCGCTACCTATGATAAGTGGCTGAATCGGCGTCCGGGAAGCCCCTACGGAGTATTCTCCTCCGGATAGTCCGCATCTAATGGTTTCGATCGACGCCCTCAAGCGCGCGCGCCTGTCGTCGGCCGCCTCTATCAAACGCAGGCTGGCCAAGATCGCACAGGCCAACGCTGGCGGCTGGGAGGTGGTGTAGATATAGCTGCGCGCCGAATTGATCAGCCAATCGATCAGCTCGCCGCCGCCGGCGATGAAGGCGCCGGCCACGCCGGCGGCCTTGCCCAGTGTCGCCATATAGATCAGCCGCGGGCTGGATAGGCCGTGCTCGGCCAGCGCGCCGCGCCCCTCGCCCAGCACGCCGAAACCATGCGCGTCATCCACGTACAGCCAGGCATCGTAACGCTCGGCCAAGGCCAGCAGCGCTGCCAGCGGCGCCTCGTCGCCATCCATGCTGTATACCGACTCCACCGCGATCAGCTTGGTTTTGGCGTCGGACTCGGCCAGCAGCCGCTCCAGCTGCGCCAAGTCGTTGTGATGGAAACGCTTGAACTCGGCGCGGCTCAGCCGGCAGGCGTCGTTCAGCGACGCATGGTTCAGACGGTCGGCGAACACCGCGTCGCCGCGGTCCAGCAGGCTGCTGACAATCGCCAGATTGGCCGCGTAGCCGGAGCCGAACAATAATGCCGCCTCTTGGCCGACGAATTCCGCCAGCGCCTCTTCGGCCTCTTGCTGCACGCTGAAATGACCGGCCAGCAGATGGGAAGATCCCCCGCCCACGCCCCAGCGCTCAAGGCCCTGCTGCGCGGCGCGCACCAGCGCGGGATGGTCGGCCAGTCCCAGATAGTCGTTGCTGGCGAAAGAAAGATAGGAACGTCCGTCCACCACCACCTCGACCCCTTGTGGGCTATCGATGACCGCGCGTTGGCGGCGGCGGTGGGTGGCGGAAAGGTCCAACAGGGCGGCAGGCAGGTCTTGAAGGCGCATATCGGCTCAAATATCCCGTGAAAAGGGCTTGGCGGCGGCCGGCAGGCCGAGCGCCGAAGCTACTCCTTATATATACATTTTTTACATCGCCCGCGAATCCGCCGCCCAAACCACTCAAAGCGGCGCCAGATCAAGCTTTTCCAGCAGTTGCCGGTCGGCGTCCACTTCGGGGTTGCCGGTGGTCAGCAGCTTGTCGCCGTAGAAGATGGAATTGGCTCCGGCGAGGAAGCACAAAGCCTGGGTGGACTCGTCCATTTCACGGCGACCGGCGGACAAGCGCACATAGGTTTTGGGCATCACGATGCGGGCTACGGCGATGGTGCGCACAAACTCGGTCCAGTCCAGCGGCGCGGCGCCTTCCAGCGGCGTGCCCTCTACCTTGACCAACTTGTTGATCGGCACCGATTCCGGCTGCGGCTCTAGATTCGCTAGCTGTGCAATCAGACCCGCGCGATCGTTGCGGGTTTCATTCATGCCAACAATACCACCGCAGCACACCGACAAACCGGCATTGCGTACTTTTCCCAAAGTGTCGAGTCTGTCCTCGTAGTCGCGCGTGGCTATGATATCGGAATATTTGTCCGGTGAGGTATCCAGATTGTGATTGTAATAATCCAGGCCCGCAGCCTTCAGCTGTTCGGCCTGGCCCTCCCTCAGCAAACCGAAGGTGGCGCAGGTTTCCAGACCCAGTGCCTTGACCTCCTTCACCATTTCCAGCGTTTTCTGCAGGTCCGCGTCCTTGGGGCCGCGCCAGGCGGCGCCCATGCAGAAACGGCCGGCGCCATTGGCCTTGGCCGCGCGCGCGGCGCTCAATACCTCGTCCACGGTCAGCATCGGCTGATTGGGTACCGGGGTGTCGTGATGCGCCGACTGCGGACAATAACCGCAGTCCTCGGGACAGCCACCGGTCTTGATGGAAATCAGCGTCGACAGCTGCACCTTGGTCGGGTCGAAGAACTGGCGGTGGATCTCGGCGGCGCGAAACACCAGCTCCATGAAGGGCAGCGCCAACAGCGCCTCGATTTCCGCCACAGCCCAGCTGGCGGACTCGCGGTGCGGGGTGGCGGAAGGCTTGAATTCGATAGCGGAAGAATGCATGGTCAATCCTGGCAGTGGTCTCGTCCCGACGGAGGAAGCCCTTGATCGATCAAAGGAATTCCGGATTGCGCCGCCGGGATCGTCGGAATGCCACGCCCGGCCGGGCGTGGAGCGAATCAGCCGCATCTTGCTGGGGAGGGACGGATGCTGTCAAACCTAACGCAGCTCATAATTGACAAGTGCACAATATTTAATCAACCCTGCCTGCTCTGCGGCGACTGGCGCGCTCGGCTTGGTTTTTGCACCGCTTGCCGCGAACAACTGCCGCGGCTGCCCGTCACCCAATGCGCGCGTTGCGCCGAGCCCCTGGCCGCGGCCGGCCTGTGCGGGCAGTGCCAACGCCGCCCTCCCGCCTTCGACGCGCTGCACGCGCCCTATTTGTTCGACTACCCGATCGCTGCGCTGATCCATGCGTTCAAGTACGGCAAGCAACTGCAAATGGGCGTGGCGCTGAGCAGTCTATTGGCTGATTTCGCCGCCGGCCACGCCCATGAATATCACTTTGTCATTCCCGTTCCATTGGCAAAAGAACGACTTGCCGAACGCGGTTTCAACCAAAGCCATGAGCTGGCGAAAGCAATCACTGTTACAATGGCAAGCCGTTTGAGCGCGGACTTGTGTTGGCGAAAATACAACACTCGGCCGCAAGCCTCGCTCGGGCGCGCCGAACGCCGGAAAAACCTCCGCCATGCTTTCGGCGTAAATTGCCGCTGTGACGGGCTTTCCATCGCCATTGTCGATGACGTCGCCACCAGCGGCGCCACCCTGTCGGCACTGGCCGAAATTTTGAAAAAACAGGGGGCAAAACGGGTCGATGGCTGGGTGCTCGCCAGGGCCTTTTCTCCTAAAACTTGACCAAGATTTTGATTCTTTGGAACAATCCAGCCTGCCAACGATGTTCACTGTAATTCTTTTTCAGCCGGAAATACCGCCCAACACGGGCAATGTGATTCGTTTATGTGCCAACACCGGCTGTGAACTGCATCTGGTCAAGCCCATGGGCTTCCCTTTGGAGGATGCCAAGCTGCGACGCGCGGGACTCGATTATCACGAGTACGCTCGCGTTGTGGTTCATGAGGATTGGGCGGCTTGTCAAGAGACTTTGCGCGGACGGCGGATTTTCGCCGCCACCACCAAGGGCTCCGAGCGCCATGACCGGATTTCCTATCAACCTGGGGACGTTTTTTTGTTCGGTCCCGAATCCCGCGGTCTGCCGCCTGAAGTGCTGGAGTCATTGCCTCCGCAGCAGAGGATTCGTTTGCCGATGCGTCCCGAATCAAGAAGTCTCAATCTTTCGAACGCGGTCGCGGTGACAGTGTTCGAGGCTTGGCGACAGCTCGATTTCGCAGGGGGAAGCTGAAGCGGTTCGCAGATCGGCCCAACAAGGGACTCTGGAAAGCCTAGCCCAAGCGCTTGCGGGCAAGCGTTTAGCGTCATGATGTTCAACGGCGCGCAAGGTTTTGCAGTGGTTCCGACAGCATAAGGGAGATCTATGCAATCAGTACTCCGATGGCTGTGGCTTGTGTTCGTCAGTCTCGTACTCGTGGCCTGTTCCACCGTGAAGACGGCCAGCGCCACCAACCAGTCGGCGTCCTCGTCGACCGGCAACAAGAAAACCGTTGCCAAGAATGGAGCTTATTTCCAGAACGATGGTCCCGCCGACCATATTCCGGTCAACCTGAACTTGGTGCCGGACGCCGTGCCGCAGGAAGAGCCGCTGATCAAGTCAGCCAACCTGCCCTATACGGCGCTGGGCATGAGCTTCCGCCCCGACACGCGCGAAAAGCCCTATCAAGCCACGGGCCGCGCCTCCTGGTACGGCAAGCAGTTCCATGGCCGCAAGACGTCCTCCGGCGAACGATACGATATGTTCGCGATGACCGCAGCCCACCCGACATTGCCGATCCCGAGCTATGCCCGGGTCACCAATCTGAACAACGGCAAATCGGTGGTGGTGCGCGTCAATGATCGCGGCCCCTTCCACCGGAACCGCCTGATGGACCTGTCCTACGCCGCGGCCTACCGCCTGGGCTTCATCAAGCAAGGCAGCGCCAAGATCGCCATCGAGCGCGTATGGCCGGACGCCGGCGGCGAGAACATCGCCAGCACCCGTCCCGTCAGCGCCGCGCTGCGCGCCGAGGACACGCCCAAGTTCCTGCAGCTGGGCAGCTTCTCCAAGCTGTCCAACGCCGAAGCCATGGTGCAGAAGATGCTGGGCGAGATGGACGACAAGTACGAGTCCAAACTCGGCATCGTGAACCAGGAAGGCGTCTACAAGGTTCGCCTGGGGCCGTTCCGCTCCAGCGACGCGGTGCGCAACGCCGCCGAGAACCTGCATGTGGAGACCGTGGTCACCAGCCTGTAAGGCTTCCACGCAGTCATAAAGCAAAGGCGAAGGATGATTCCTTCGCCTTTGTCGTTTTCGTCGCCCATAAAAAACCCCGGCAAGCTGCTGCCGGGGGTAAGCCTGATCAATCAGGCCCCGCTCAGGGAGGCAAGCGGGAGGTGTTGGCCACCTGCTAGCTTAGGTCCGCGGCCGCGGCTTAAAGTTCCGGCTCCGCCTCGTCCTCGGCGGCCGGCTGTCCCAAGTGCTGGTCGAACCAGTTGTTCACCACTTGCTCCACTTCCTCCACGCCGCTCTTCTTCAGGCTGGAGAACATCTGCACGCTGACGTCCGGATAATCGTTCAGCTCGCGCTTGACCAGCGCCAGCACCTTGGACTGCTCCTGGCGCGACAGCTTGTCGGCCTTGGACAACAGGATGTGCACCGGCCGCCGGGTCACGCGGAAGAACTCCAGCATCTTGCGGTCCAGCTCTTTCAAGGGATGACGCGCGTCCATGATCAGCAGCAGGCCGATCAGGCTCTGGCGCGATTGCAGATAGCGGCCCAACAGTTCCACCCAGTGCGCGCGCACCGCTTCCGGCACCTCGGCATAGCCATAACCGGGCAAATCGACTAGAAAACATTCGTTGCCCAGCTCAAAAAAGTTAATGTGCTGAGTACGGCCCGGCGTCTTGGAAACCCGCGCCAGGCGGGCATGATTGGCCAGGGTGTTGATGGCGCTGGACTTGCCGGCGTTGGAGCGGCCGACGAAAGCGACTTCGGCTCGCGTCGGCGGCAAGTCCTTCATATGATTGACAGTGGTATAAAATCTGGCGTTTTGAAAAGTCGACATAGTAGTAAGGGTGAAATCAGTTGGTATAGAATAGCAGGTTTGAAATTGCCACTTTTACAGATATTTAGGGATAGCCCCTAAAGGAGCGACCATGAAACGTATGATGCTGTTGGCGATGGCGGCTGCAACCCTGGCCGGAAACGCGTTGGCGGCGGCCCCGGTAGCCGCCAAGGCCGACCCGGTGAAGGCCAAACAGATCGTCGAAACGGTTTGCGCGGCTTGCCACGGCACCGACGGCAACAGCGTAGCCGCGGCCAATCCCTCGCTGGCGGGTCAGAACGCGCATTATCTGTACACCCAGTTGAAGGCGTTCAAGGAAGGCGTACGCAAGAACCCGACCATGCTGGGCATGGCTTCCACGCTGTCCGAGGACGATATGCGCAATGTCGCCGCCTACTACAGCGAGCAGAAGCCCAAAGATCGCGAAGCGTCCGACAAGACCCAAATGCCGCTGGGCGCCAAGATCTACCGCATCGGCAACAACGGCACCCACGTGCCGGCCTGTATGTCCTGCCACGGTCCCTCCGGCAAAGGCCTGCCCGACCAATACCCGCGCCTGGGCAGCCAACACGCCGGCTACATCGTCAAGCAGCTGAACGACTTCAAAGCCGGCGCCGATCGCAAGAACGGCCCGATGCAGGATATCGCCAGCCGCATGAGCGACGCGGAAATGAAGGCCGTGGCCGAATACATTTCCGGCCTGCGCTGAGCGCCAATGCCGGCCGGCCGCGCCGCCGTCGCGGCCGGCCGGACATGACGGCCCGCAAGGGCCGCGCCGTGTTGGGAACTCCGCGCCGCTTGCGCCAGACGGCGCCATCCGCACTTCGAGACGCGCCGGCAACTTTGTCCGGCACCCCGGCTCAAAAGGGAAGACCCGTTCACGGGCTTTCCTTTTTGCACTTTACGCCATGATGAAAAAAACTAGCCGCAACGGCCTGGCGCATGCCTGGTATGAATTGCTCAGCTCGATGCGCTTCGCCATCGGCCTGCTGACGATACTGGCCATCGCCTCGATAATCGGGACCGTGCTCAAGCAGAACGAGCCTTATCCCAACTATGCCTTCGAGTTCGGTCAATTCTGGTTCCAGGCCTTCGAATGGCTGGGCTTATACGACGTCTACCACTCCGCGTGGTTCCTCACCATCCTCGCCTTCCTGGTGATTTCCACCAGCTTGTGCATCCTGCGCAACGGTCCCGGTTTCATCAAGGACATGCGCGCCTTCCGCGAAAAAGCCTCCGACAACTCGCTGGCGGCGATGAAGCACAGCGCCAGCTTCCCGGCCGCCGGCTTCGACGCCGACGCCGCGCGCGCCTATCTGCAGGCGCAGGGCTTCCGCGTCAAGGAACAGGCGCGCGACGACGGCCTGATGCTGGCGGCCAAGAAGGGCGCGGCCGGCAAGCTCGGCTACTTCTTCGCCCACATCGCGCTGGTGGTGATCTGCATCGGCGGCCTGCTGGACGGTAACCTGCCGCTGAAAATCGCGGAGCTGGTGGGCAGCGTGGTGCCGGAGACCCGCGACATCCCGCAAAGCCAGATTCCGGCCGCCAGCCGGCTGGACGCCAGCAATCTGTCCTTCCGCGGCAATGTCACCATCGCCGAGAACAAGAGCGCCGACGTCACCTTCCTCAACGCCGGCAACGGCTACCTGGTGCAGGAACTGCCCTTCATCATCACGCTGAAGAAGTTCCATGTCGATTACTACAGCAACGGCATGCCCAAGCTGTTCGCCAGCGACATCGTGGTCACCGACAAGGCCAGCGGCAAAAGCACCGAGGCCACGGTCAAGGTCAACCACCCGCTGATCGTGGATGGCGTCGCCATCTACCAGTCCAGCTTCGGCGATGGCGCCTCCCCGCTCACCTTCAAGGCCTGGAACCTGGCCGCGCCGCAATCGCGCCCGGTGGAGGTCAAGGCGGTGTCCATGTCCAGCCAGCCGCTGAAGGCCAATGGCAAGGATTACACGCTGGAGCTGGGCGAATTGCGCGTGTTCAATATCGAGAACACCGGCAAGCCTCAGGACGGCGCGCCGCGCACCCTGTCGCAGCGCATGCAGGACGCGCGCGAGGTCAAACAGGACAAGCAGTTGAAAAACCAGGGCCCATCGATCAGCTTCAAGCTGCGCGACGCCCAGGGCCAGGCGGTGGAATACCTGCACTATATGGCGCCCATCCAGCAGGACGGCGCCAGCTACCTGATGGCCGGCGTGCGCAAGACCGTGGCAGAACCGCTGCAGTACGTGCGCATCCCGCTGGACGACGAGATGAGCGTGGAACGCTTCATGCGCTTGCGCGCCGCGCTGCTGGATCCGGCGCGCTATGATGAAATCGCCCGCCGCGCCGCGCAAAAGGCGCTGAAGGGCGACGCCATCAGCCCGGCGATGCAGCAGCAGTTCACCGACAGCGTCAAATGGGTGCTTGCGCGCTTTGGCGACAGCGGCTTCATCGGCCTGGAGAAATTCCTGGACGATAGGGTGCCGCAGGATAAACGCCAGGCGGTGGCGCAGACTTACATCAAGATCCTGCAAGGCGCGGTAGTCGATGTGATGGCGGTGGCCGATGAAAAAGCCGGCCAGAAACCGATGCCGCTGGACAGCGGCCATTACCGCTTCCTGCTGGACAGCCTGGTGGCGGTCAGCGCGCTGCATGATTACGGCACGCCGGTGTTCCTGCAGCTGGACGGCTTCGAGCAGGTACAGGCCTCTGGCCTGCAACTGACCCGTTCGCCGGGCAAAACCCTGGTCTACCTGGGTTCGCTGCTGCTGGTATTCGGCATCATCCTGATGTTCTACGTGCGCGAACTGCGCCTGTGGGTGCGCGTCAACAGTACCGAAGTACGGGTGGCGATGACGTCGAACCGGCATAATCGCGACCTGGACGGCGACTTTGCGCGCCATACTCAACTCATCAAACAGCTGGTACGAGGTGCATGATGGAACTGGCCCACGCTTCTTTCTCGCAGCAGCCGCTTTTGAAACGGCTGAACCTGGCCGACTGGCTGTACGCGCTGCTGGTGCTGGCCGCCGCCGGCTACAGCTATGTGCTGTACAACCATTACATGGACGTCTACGAGCAGGCCATCCTGGCCGGCTCGGCGCTGGGCCTGATCGGACTCGGCTGGTTCTGGAAATCCTGGCGCTGGTTCTTCCCGCTGGCCGGCTGTATCTCGCTGCTGGCGATACAGGTCTACCAGCATGAGCTGGCGCGCGGCCAAACCGCCTTCCTGCTCAAATACATGCTGTCCAGCCAGTCCTCCATCATGTGGATGTGCACGCTGTTCTTCCTGGCCGCCTTCGCCTACTGGTGCGGGCTGCTGACCCGCTCCGACACGCTGAACCGCATGGGCAGCGGCCTGACCTGGGCCGCGGCGGTGATGGGTCTCGCCGGCTTGTTCACCCGCTGGTACGAAAGCTATCTGATCAGCCCGGACATCGGCCACATCCCGGTATCCAATCTGTACGAAGTCTTCGTGCTGTTCACGCTGATCACCGCGCTGATGTATCTGTACTACGAAGCCAAGTACGCGGCGCGCCAGATGGGCGGCTTCGTGCTGCTGGTGATCTGCGCCTCGGTCGGCTTCATCCTGTGGTATACCTTCGACCGCCAGGCCCATGAAATCCAGCCGCTGATCCCGGCGCTGCAATCCTGGTGGATGAAGATACACGTGCCGGCCAACTTCGTCGGCTACGGCGCCTTCGCCATCGCCGCCATGCTCGGCGTCGCCGAACTGCTGGCGCTGAAGGGCTGGCTGCGGGACAAGCTGCCGCCGGCCGAAGTGCTGGACGAGGTGATGTACAAGGCCATCGCCGTCGGCTTTCTGTTCTTCACCATCGCCACCATCCTGGGCGCGATGTGGGCCGCCGACGCCTGGGGCGGCTACTGGAGCTGGGACCCGAAGGAAACCTGGGCGCTGATCGTATGGCTGAACTACGCCGCCTGGCTGCACATCCGCCTGGTCAAGGGCTGGCGCGGCGCGCCGCTGGCGTGGTGGGCGGTGGGGGGCTTGCTGGTCACCAGCTTCGCCTTCCTCGGCGTCAATATGTTCCTGGCCGGCCTGCACTCCTACGGCGGCCTGTGAGCCGAGTGGACGAACCCCGCCGCGGCGGGGTTTTTTCATGAGTTCCGCGCATCGGACAAGGGAATTTTGTTAATCCCACTCCGACTGTGCTATTTTTACCCCGTTTTTATTTATAAGGAATTTGCGCTTTCATCATGGACGTTTCGTGGCTGTCTGATCCTTCTGCCTGGCTGGGCCTCCTCACGCTGATCATCCTGGAGGTGGTGCTAGGCGTTGACAACCTGATCTTCGTCGCCATCCTGGCGGAAAAACTCCCCCCGCACCAACGCGACCGCGCGCGCATCACCGGCTTGTCGCTGGCCCTGATCATGCGCCTGATCCTGCTGGCCAGCATTTCCTGGCTGGTCACGCTGACCGCGCCGCTATTCCACGTGTTCAGCCAGCCCTTCTCCGGGCGCGATCTCATCATGCTGGGCGGTGGCGTGTTCCTGCTGTTCAAGGCCACCACGGAATTGCACGAACGCCTGGAAGGCGTGGATGAAGTCAAAAGCAACGGCCAGAAAGCCTATGCCGCCTTCGGCACCGTCGTCGCCCAAATCCTGGTGCTGGACGCGGTGTTCTCCATCGACTCGGTGGTCACCGCCATCGGCATGGCCGAACACCTGCCGGTGATGATGCTCGCCGTCATCATCGCCATGATGATGATGATTGCCGCCAGCAAGCCGCTGACCGCCTTCGTCAACGCCCACCCCACCGTGGTGATGCTCTGCCTGGGCTTCCTGCTGATGATCGGCTTCAGCCTGGTGGCGGAAGGCTTCGGCTTCCATATTCCCAAGGGCTATCTGTACGCGGCCATCGGCTTCTCGGTGCTGATCGAAGCCTTCAACCAGGTGTCGCAGGCCAACCGCATCCGCTATCTGAACCGCAGCCAGTCGCTGCGCGAACGCACCGCCAACGCGGTGCTCAGCCTGATGGGCAGCAAGCTGACCAGCCCCAGCGCCGACGAAGGCAAGGTGGAAGACAGCAAGGATGCCGAAGCCCAGGAAGCCTTCGCCCAGAACGAGCGCGCGATGATACACAGCGTGCTGACGCTGGCGGAGCGGCCTATCCGCGTGATCGCCACCCCGCGCGCCGACGTGCACCGCCTGGACCTGAGCCAGGGCCAGGACGCGCAGCGCAAGGTGCTGCGCGACAGCCCCTACTCGCGGCTGGTGGTGATCAAGGATGGCAGCATAGACGAGCCGCTGGGCATCGTCGCGCGCAAGGATCTGCTGACCCAGCTGCTGGACGGCGGTGAAATGAATATCGACGCCGCGCTGCGCCAGCCGCTGGTGCTGCCGGAAACCGTCACCGTGCTCAAGGCGCTGGAAAGCTTCCGCCAGCATTCGGCGGACATGGCCTTCGTGGTCAACGAGTTCGGCAGCCTGGAAGGCATCGTCACCCAGAAGGACCTGATGGAGGCGATTGCCGGCGAGTTCCCGGAAGAGCACGAGCGCCACGAGCGGCCGGCCATCATGCCACTGGCCGACGGCAGCTACGACGTGGAAGGCAGCCTGGAGCTGGTGACGCTGGAGCAGCACATCGTGCTGGGCGATTTCGAGGATGAAGACTTCCACACCGTGGCCGGCCTGCTGATGGACTGCCTGGAACGCATTCCGCGCGAGGGCGATGAAATCACCGTCGGAGAATGGAAGCTGCGCGTCACCTTGCAAAAAGGCAACCGTACCGAGCGGGTGCTGATCAGCCCGCTGGCCAATCTGGATGCCAGCATCTAAGTCCGCCGTTTCCACGCAGACACAGGGCCGGGGCACTCCCCGGCCCTGGTTTTTATATGTGCTGCGCTGCCGCGACGGCGCGCTCTACACCGGAGTCACCACCGATGTGGCGCGCCGCTACGCCCAGCATGCCGCGGGCAAGGGCGCGCGCTACACCCGGCTCAATCCGCCGCAAGCGCTGGCCCTGGTGCTGGTCTGCGCCGGCCGCTCCGAGGCGCTGAAGGCCGAACACGCGTTCAAGCGCCTGGACCGCGCCGCCAAGCTGGCCTTTCTGCAACGACACGCTCCCGCGGACGGGGATTTCCCAGTTTTCATGTCTCCACCGGCCTGCGGCAACACAGATTAACCAGCCTTAACAAACACTTGCGGCATTCTCTCCTAGGCTCACATCTGGCAGTCATTGCCATCCAAGGAGATCAAGATGAAAACGAACGCTCGCCCCCTCATGCTGGCCAGCCTGCTCGCCGCCAGCCTATTGTTCGCCGCCCAGGCCCGGGCCGAATCCGAATGGCAGAAAGAGCATCCGCGCCGCGAGGAAATCAATCAGCGCCTGCACCATCAGGACCACCGTATCAATCGGGAGCTGAAGGACGGCAAGATCAGCCGCGACGAAGCTCGCAAGCTGCACCGCGAAGACCGCGACATCCGCCAGCAGGAACAAGGCATGGCCAAGATGGACCACGGCCACATCACCAAGCAGGAGCAAAACACGCTGAACCAGGAAGAAAACCAGGTCAGCCAACAGATCAAGAACGGCAACTGATCGCGCCGTCCAAAGAAAAAGCCCGCCAAACGGCGGGCTTTTTCTTTGACCAGAATCTGGCTTAGAACCTGTTTACGATCTGCTACGCGTCGGCGATACGGCGTTGAAACCAAGCTCAAAATGCTCATGTACCACGTGTACATTCCGCTTTTCCGCTCGTTTTCGCCTTGTCTCGCCTTAGCTCGCGAGATCGTAAATGGTTCTTAGTGCTGCAGGATCTTGGACAGGAAGTGACGGGCGCGCTCGGAGCGGCCATCGATATCGCCAAAGAATTCGTCCTTGTCGCAATCCTCGACGATGTGGCCCTGGTCCATGAAGATCACGCGATTGGCCACGCGGCGGGCAAAGCCCATCTCGTGGGTCACGCACATCATGGTCATCCCTTCGTGCGCCAGCTCGGTCATCACGTCCAGCACCTCGTTGATCATCTCCGGGTCCAGCGCGCTGGTCGGCTCGTCGAACAGCATCGCGATCGGGTCCATCGCCAAGGCGCGCGCAATCGCCACCCGCTGCTGCTGGCCGCCGGACAACTGGCTGGGAAACTTGTCGGCGTGCGCCTTCAGGCCCACCCGGTCCAGCAGTTTCAGGCCCTTGTCGCGCGCCTCGTCCTGGCCGCGGCCCAACACCTTGACCTGGGCGATGGCCAGGTTCTCGGTGATGGACAAGTGCGGGAACAACTCGAAATGCTGGAACACCATGCCGACGCGGCTGCGCAGCTTGGGCAGATCGGTCTTGGGATCACCCACCGAAATCCCGTCGACGATGATCTCGCCTTTCTGGAACGGCTCCAGCGCATTGACGCACTTGATCAGCGTGGACTTGCCGGAACCGGACGGCCCGCACACCACCACCACCTCGCCCTTGGCGACCTGGGTGCTGCAATCGGTCAACACCTGGAACTGACCGTACCACTTGCTGACTTGCTTCAGGGAAATCATTGCGCTCATACAGCCAACCTTTTCTGCATGCGCTTCACCAACACGGAAGCGCCGAAACTGATCACGAAATAGACTGCGCCGGCAAACAGCAGAAACTCATGCGGCAAGCCGACGATATCGCCCTTGGAGCGGGCGGTATTGAGGAAATCCATCAAACCGACAGCGTACACCAGCGAAGTGTCCTGGAACAGGATGATGGACTGCTGCAACAGCAGCGGCGTCATCTTGCGGAAGGCCTGCGGCAGGATCACCAGCCGCATCACCTGGCCGTAATTCATCCCCAGCGCGTAGGCGGCGCCGGCCTGGCCCTTGGGAATGGCCTGGATGCCGGCGCGCACGATCTCGGAGAAATACGCCGCCTCGAACATCACGAAGGCCACCAGGCAGGAGGTGAACGCGCCCACCGGCTCCAGATTGCCGGTGATCCAGTTCAACAGCATGGGCACCACCAGGTAGAACCAGGAGATCACCAGCAGCAGCGGAATCGAACGGAAGTAATTGACGTAGAACTTGGCCAGCGGCGACAGCACCCGGTTATCGGACAGCCGCGCCAGGGCCAGCAAGGTGCCCAACACCACGCCGCCCAATACCGCCATCACCAACAACTTCAGGGTCAGCTGCATGCCCTGCCACAATCCCGGCAGCGCCGGAACGATCTGACTGAAATCCAATTCCATCACTTGCCCCCCATCATGCCGGGAATGCGCACGCGCCGCTCGATCCAGGCCATCAGCGTCATCAAGCTCATATTGAGCACGAAATAGATGATGGTGGCCAGGGTGAAGGCCTCAAAGATGTTGGCGGAAAACTCCGCGGTCTGCTTGGTCTGCGCCAGCAGTTCCATCAGGCCGATCAGCGAGGCCACCGAGGAGTTCTTGAAAATATTCAAAAACTCGCTGGTCAGCGGCGGGATGATGATGCGGAAAGCCTGCGGCAGCAGCACGTGGAGGTAGACCTGCGGCAGGGTGAAACCCATGGCCTGCGCCGCATTGCGCTGGCCGCGCGGCAAGGCCTCGATGCCGGTGCGCACCTGTTCGCACACCCGCGCCGCGGTGAACAGCCCCAGGCACACCACCACCGACAAAAAGGCGGAAGTGGCCGGCGCCAGGTCCTGCTTGAACCAGGTCTGCATGCCCTCGGGCAGCAGATCCGGAATCAGGAAGTACCAGACAAAGAGCTGCACCAGCAAGGGCACATTGCGGAACAACTCGACATAGGTGGCGGCGATGCCGGCCACCCAGCGATTCGGCACCGTGCGCATCACGCCCAGCACCGAGCCCAGCGCCAAGGCGATCGCCCAGCCGGCCAGCGCCACGGCGATGGTCCAGCCCAGGCCGGTGACGAACCAGTTCAGATAGATTTCGCTACCCACCCCGGTGGACTTGAAAAACACCATCCAGTCCCAGTGGTAATTCATGCTTCACTCCCACAACGCCAGCCCGCCGGCTGCCGGCGGGCCGCGGCCGGCGCACACGGCCAGCCACACACAAAGAAAGCGGGTACGGCCGCGCGCCCCGGGCTCCGCGCGACAGCGAGGAGGACGGGGCGGCGACGCGCCAACCGCGACTTACATCTGCTCGGCAGACTTGTCGGTCGGCTTGGCGATCAGCTCCTTGAATTCATCGGACATCGGGAAGTTCAGGTTCAGGCCCTTGGGCGGCACCGGGCTGGTGAACCACTTGGCGTAGATCTTGTTGACCTCGCCGGACTTGAAGGTATTGCTCAGCGCGCTGTCCACCACCTTCTTGAAGGCGGCGTCTTCCTTGCGCAGCATGCAGCCGTAGATCTCGTAGGACTGGGCCTTGCCGGTCACCACCCAGTTGGCCGGATTCTTGGCCTTGGCCATTTCGCCGTACAACAGCGCGTCGTCCATCATGAAGGCGGCGGCGCGGCCGGATTCCAGCATCAGGAAGGATTCGCCGTGGTCCTTGGCCGAGATGATGTTCATGCCCATCTTCTTGTCGGCGTTCATCGCCTTGATCAGACGCTCGGAGGTGGTGCCGGCGGTGGTCACCACGTTCTTGCCCTTCAGATCCGGGAAATCCTTGATGCCGGAGGTCTTGGCGGTCAGCAAACGGGTGCCGATCTCGAAGATGCCCACCGAGAAGCCCACTTGCTTCTGGCGTTCCACATTATTGGTGGTGGAGCCGCACTCCAGATCCACGGTACCGTTCTGCACCAGCGGAATCCGGGTCTGGGAGGTCACCAGATTGTACTTGACCTGCAGGTTCGGCATTTTCAGCTCTTTTTTCACCTGCTCGACCACTTTATTGGCCAGGTCCACCGAATAGCCCACCGGCTTCTGGTTGTTGTCGTAGTAGGAAAACGGGATCGAGGCATCGCGGTTGCCCAGCACGATCACGCCGGAATCTTTGATCTTCTTCAAGGTGCCGGTCAACTCGGCGGCCATGGCCGGAGCGGCGCAGAAGGCGCCCAGAGTGGCGGCACAGATCAGGGTAGAGCGAATACGCATGAAGTTTCTCCTTGTTCACTTCCTGTGATAGACAATCCCCGCCGATCAAGCGGCGGGAACGGACGACTCTTTGTAGTGCGGCGGGCGCTGAACGCCCGCTCGTATTTTTTGGTGTGTAAGACCCGCTTACTGACGCTTGGCCTTGTGGCCCTTCGCGCTCAGATAATTGGCCAGGCGGACGTAATCCTCCACCGGCAGGTTTTCCGGGCGCAGGCCGGGGTCCAACTCCAGCGCGGCGAAGCCGTCCGCGTCCAGCAGGCCCTTCAAATTGTTCTTCAGCGTCTTGCGCCGCTGCGAGAACGCCGTGGTCACCACTTGCTCCAGCAAAAGCTCGTCGCTGGCCACGCCGCAACGGCCCGGCGCCGGAATCATCCGCACCACGGCGGAGTCCACCTTCGGCGGCGGCCAGAACGCTTCCGGCGGCACGTGCAGGATGTTCTCCATTTCAAAACGGTACTGCAACATCACCGTCAGCCGTCCGTAATCGGCGGTGGACGGTTCCGCCACCATGCGCTCGATCACCTCTTTTTGCAGCATGAAGTGCATGTCGGTGACCTTCTGGCCGTAAGTGGCCAGATGGAACAGCAGCGGCGTGGAAATGTTGTACGGCAAATTGCCGACTATCTTCAGCTTGCCTTCCGCCACCGAGGCGAAATCGAAAGCCAGCGCGTCGCCGGCATGTATGCTCAGACGCTCGGCCGGAAACTCCGTCTGCAGGCGGCTGATGATGTCGCGGTCGATCTCAACCACGTGCAAATGCTTGAGCGCGGCCAGCAGCGGCTTGGTGATCGCGCCCAGGCCGGGGCCTATTTCGATGACGACATCGTCCGGCTGCGGATTCACCGCATGCACGATATTGGCGATGACGCTGGCGTCCTGCAGGAAATTCTGGCCGAAACGCTTGCGCGGAATATGTTTGTTCATGAAACCTGCTAATCAGTGCGAAAGAGCGGAGAAGCGCCGGGCGGCTTGCCGCCGCGCTTCATTGTAGAAGTCAATTTTCAAGTTTGGGCCAATTGTCTGCCGATTGTAGGCTGCCAGACAAGCGCTAAAGCGGGACCGGCGCCACAAATCTCACAATACATGTCAAACGCTTGAAAATCAGTGGGTATTTTCCCGAATCGCCGCCGTCGAACGGGTCAGCCAACGGCAGGCGCCGGCCAAGAGCAATACCGTCGCGCCCAGCGCCCACTCGCCCGGCAACGGCAAGGCGGCAAGGCCGGCCGACACCGCCGATGCGAACAGCATCTGAGCGCAGCCGAGCAAGGCGGCGGCGCGGCCGGCGGCCTGGGAGAACGGCGCCATCGCCATGCCGCTGGCCGGCCCCAGCGTCCAGGCGAAACCCACGCTCAGCACGCCTATCGGCAGCATATAGTGCCAGGCGCCCGGCTGGCCGGACAAAGCCAGCAGCAAGACCCCGGCCAGCAGCATGATGTTGAGGCCGTAGCGCAGCATGGCCTTCTGGCCGAAACGGCCGATCAGCTTCAGGCCGAGGAAGCTGGCCGCCATCACCAGCAAGGCATTGCCGCCGAACAGCAGGCCGAAGGTGGTGGTGCTGATGCCGCCGCGCTCGATCAACACCATCGGCGCCAGCGTCACATAGCTGACGATCAAGGCCAGCGCGGTCGCGCAGCAAGCGCCGTAACGACGCAGCGCCGGGGTGGCCAGCACCTGGCGCATGCCCATCGCCGGGCCGGCGGCGCTGGAAGCCGCGGGCCGGGTTTCCGGCATCTTCCAGGCCAGCCACGCGCTGGCCAGCACCGCGCTGCCGCCCAGCACCAGGAAGCAGGACTGCCAGCCCCAGCGCGCGGTCAGCCAGCCGCCCAACAGCGGCGCCATCGCCGGTACCACGTTCAGCGCGGCGTTGAGCAGGCTATAGCGCTGCGCCGCGGCATTGCCGGAAAAACAATCACGCACCAGGGTGAACGCGCACACCGAGCTGGCGCTGGCGCCCAGGCCCTGCAGCATGCGCAAGGCCAGAAAGCCGCTCAGGCTGTCGCTGCGGCTGGCGCCAAACGCGGCCGCCGCGTACAGCAACAGGCCGCCCAGCGCCACCGGCTTGCGGCCGAAGCGGTCAGCCATCGGACCGAACAGCAACTGTCCCAGCCCCAGGCTGAAGATGAACACGCTGAGACTGAGCGCGACATCGGCCTGGAAATGCAGTTGCATCGCCGGCATCGCCGACAGGTAAAGATCGATGCCCAAGGGATTGAACAGGATCAACAAAATGGCCGCCAAGGTGGCGGCACGGGCATACGGGGGAGGGCTAGCGTTCGGCATCGGGGTATGACGGCAGGGGCATCGGAAGCAAACCGGCATGATACCGGGGACAGCGCCGCGCCGCAGCAGAGCCCTGGAAAAAAACCCGCCCGCGCGCCGCGCCCATGTCTTTAAAAACAGCGAATTGACACCATTTAAACCCGACCGTACCGGCCTGAAAACGCCCGGAGCCTGACGGATTCGATGGTTGCGGCATCACGCGTCTGGTAACCTAGGCAGCGACCCAAAGAACAAATGAGCAGACTATCATGACCGCAAATGACACCCGGATTTACCTGTCTTCCGGCAGCCCGCGCCGCCGCGAAATTCTGGAACAGCTGGGCATGCACCTGGAGCGCATCCACGCCGATATCGATGAATCGGTGCTGCCCGGCGAGTCCGCCGTCGCCTATACCGAACGGCTGGCGCTGTCCAAGGCCGAAGCCGGCTGGCGGGTGGTGATGTCCTGCGGTCTGCCGTCGCGGCCCTTGCTGGCCGCCGACACCACGGTGGCGATGGACGGCGAAATCTTCGGCAAGCCGGAAAACGCCGACGACGCCCGCCGCATGCTGCGCGCCTTTTCCGGCCGCAGCCACCAGGCGATCACCAGCGTGGCCGTGCGCGAGGACGACAAGGTGCGGCTCAAGACCTCGGTCACCGATGTGTTCTTCCGCCCGCTCAGCGAACAGGACATCGAACGCTACCTGGCCAGCGGCGAGCCTTTCGACAAGGCCGGCGCCTACGGCATCCAGGGCAAGGCCGGCGTCTTCGTCGAGCGCATCCACGGCAGCCATAGCGGCGTCATGGGCTTGCCCATCTTCGAAACCGCGGCGCTGCTCGGCGAATTCGGCTTTCAATTTCCTTAAGCGCGCGGGGGACCACCATGCTGCATCAATCGATACCCCTGCCGCGCGATCTGCCGCGGCCCAAGGAACAGATCCTGGTCAACATCACGCCGCAGGAAACCCGGGTCGCGGTGCTGGAAGACGCCGTGGTCCAGGAACTGCACGTGGAACGCGCCGCCAGCCGCGGCATCGTCGGCAACATCTATCTGGGCCAGGTCAAGCGCGTGCTGCCCGGCATGCAGAGCGCCTTCATTGAAATCGGCCTGGAGCGCGCCGCCTTCCTGCACATCGCCGATGTGCTGGAGCAACGCCAGCACCCGACCGAGCCGCAACGCATCGAAAAAATGCTGTTCGAAGGCCAGACCGTGCTGGTGCAGGTGATCAAGGATCCGATCGGCACCAAGGGCGCGCGCCTGTCCACCCAGATATCGCTGGCCGGCCGCTTCCTGGTGCATCTGCCGCAGGAAGAACACATCGGCGTTTCGCAGAAAATAGACAGCGAGAACGAACGCCACAGCCTGAAATCCCGGCTGGAAAAGCTGCTGCCGGCCAACAGCCCGCGCGGCTACATCATCCGCACCAGCGCCGAGACCGCCCGCGACGACGAACTGGCCGCCGACATCGGCTACCTGTCCAAGCTGTGGTCCGACATCCGCCACAAGTCCCAGCACCTGCCGGCGCAAAGCCTGCTGTACGAAGACCTGCCATTGGCGGTGCGCGTGCTGCGCGACATGGTCAGCGGCTTCACCGACCAGGTGGTGGTGGATTCCACCGAGAATTACAGCCGCATGGTCGAGTTCGCCGAGCAATACGTGCAGATCGCCGTGGACAAGATCGAACGCTATAGCGGCGAACGCCCTCTGTTCGAACTGCACGGCATCGAGGCCGAGATCGACAAGGCGCTAGCGCGCCGCGTCAACCTCAAGTTCGGCGGCTACCTGATCATCGACCAGACCGAGGCGATGACCACGATAGACGTCAACACCGGCGGCTTCGTCGGCAACCGCAACTTCGACGAAACCATCTTCAAGACCAATCTGGAAGCCACCCAGACCATTGCGCGGCAACTGCGGCTGCGCAACCTCGGCGGCATCATCATCGTCGACTTCATCGACATGGACAACGACGAGCACCAGTCCGCGGTGCTGGCGGAGCTGGCCAAGGCGATGGCGCGCGACCGCACCCGCGTCACCCTCAACGGCTTCACCAGCCTGGGCCTGGTGGAAATCACCCGCAAGCGCACCCGCGAGAGCCTGGCCCACGTGCTGTGCGAGCCCTGCCCCACCTGCCAGGGCCGCGGCGAGATCAAGACCGCGCAGACCGTGTGCTACGAGATCCAGCGCGAGATCGTGCGCGAGGCGCGCCAGTTCGACGCCAAGGGCTACCGCATCCTGGCCGCGCAATCGGTGATCGACATGTTCATAGACGAGGAATCGCAAAGCCTGGCGATGCTGATCGACTTCATCGGCAAGCCGATCTCCCTGTCGGTGGAAGCCACTTATACCCAGGAGCAGTTCGACGTCGTCCTTCTCTAAGCTCCGCCCATGACAGCAACCTTGCCCCCGCGGCGGCCGCGCCTGTTCCGGCGCGCGCTGCGGTGCTTGCTATGCCTGCTGGCCCTGCCGCTCCTCTACCTGTTGACCGCGCTGGTCCTGGGCCTGTTGCCCGCCAACCGCGACTGGCGCGCGCCGGCCGCCGGTATTCCGGTCTATCTCGACAGCAACGGCGTGCACGCCGGCCTGCTGCTGCCGCGCCGCGCCGCGGGCATGGACTGGGACAATGAGTTTTCACCGCAGCATCCGCGCCTCCGGCCTAATCTGGACAAACAGACCTATGTCGGCATAGGCTGGGGCAGCCGCAGCTTTTTCCTGGACACGCAGAATTGGTCCGACCTCACCCCCGGCAACGCGCTCTACGCGCTGTCCGGCCTGGACGGCACCGTGCTGCACGTGGAATACCTGCCGCCGCCGCGCGAAAACGCCGCCACCCGGCGCATCCTGCTCACGCCCGAACAATACCGGCGGCTGACCGGCTACATCCGCGCCGCCATCGCCCGCGACGGCGCCGGACAGGCCGTCTGGATGCAGGGCTATCATTACCATGAGCAGGACGCCTTTTACCTGGCCAACGGCCGCTACAGCCCATTGACCACCTGCAACCAGTGGGTGCGCAACGCGCTGGACGCCAGCGGCGTGCGCACCGCCTGGTGGTCGCCGTTCGACCGCGCGCTGTTCTGGCAATTGAAAGACCGCTGAGGCGCGCGCCGCCGCAGCTCAAGGGAGTTTTGCAAGATGAACGAAGCAAACGGCGATCCGCTCTGGCTCGCCATCCGACAGGAAGCCACGCAAGCCGCCCAGGATGAACCCATGCTGGCCAGCTTCCTGCACATGACCGTGCTGCGCCACAACACCCTGGAAGACGTGCTCGCCTTCCACCTGTCCAGCAAGCTCGCCAGCCCGGTGATGGATGCCCGCGCGCTGATGGAACTGTTCCGCGAAGCGCTGGACGCCGACCCGGCCATCAGCGCCGCCGCGCGCGCCGACATCAGCGCCTGTTTCGACCGCGATCCGGCTTGCGACAACTACTCCACCCCGCTGCTGTATTTCAAGGGCTTCCACGCCATCCAGTGCCAACGCATCACCCACTGGCTGTGGCGCGAAGAGCGTAAAACCCTGGCGCTGTTCCTGCAAAACCGCATCTCCGAAGTCACCGGCGCCGACATCCACCCGGCCGCGCGCATCGGCCAGGGCGTGATGCTGGACCACGGCACCGGCGTGGTGGTCGGCGAAACCGCCGTCATCGGCGACAACGTCTCCCTGCTGCAAGGCGTGACCCTGGGCGGTACCGGCAAGGAACACGGCGACCGCCATCCCAAGATCGCCGACGGCGTGCTGATCGGCGCCAACACCTCCATCCTCGGCAACATTCTGGTGGGCGCCTGCGCCAAGATCGGCGCCGGCAGCGTGGTGCTGGAAGACGTGCCGGCCCACACCACCGTGGTGGGCGTGCCCGCCCGCGTGGTGGCGCGCGCCTGCGAAGGCACCCCGGCGCTGGACATGGACCAGCGCGTGTGAGCGCGAACCGCCTGCATGTCGCCGTCGGCGACTCCGGCGCCGGCATGCTGCAGGCGCTGCGGCGCGATGGCCTGCTCGACGGCGAAGTGCTGGCCTTCATCGAAGACCTGAGCGCCGGTCCGCTGCTGGACGCCGACGCCATCGATCAAGGGCTGCGCCTGGCCTGGCACCAACAACTGCTGCAAGCCCAGCCCTGGCTGCCGGAATACGAGGACGATTGGCTGCGCCGGCATCAGGCCAGCCGCAGGGCGCTGCTGCGGCTGCTGGAACAGCCGCGCCCGCTCACCGTCTGGCTGGGCCGCAACGCCGGCGACCACCTGGCGCTGGCGCTGTTGGCCGAGCAACTGCCGGCGCACTGCCCGCTGTCCGTCGTCGCCGTGCCGGAACCGGCCTGGCAAGCCGGCGACGAGATGGCGGAATGGAGCTTGGCCATGCTGCCGCTGGAACGGCTGGCCGCCTGCCTGCCGCAGCAACGCCCGCTCAGCGCCGCGGAACGGCAAGCGCTGGCCGCGCAATGGCGCCACTGGCGCGAACACGGCCTGGGCCTGCGCCGCTGGCAGGGCAACGCCATCGTCGAAGCGCCGCTAGAGCATTACGATGCGCTGCTGCTGGAACAGATCGGCGCGGACCCGCTCGCTATCCAGCGCCTGGTCGGCGCCGCGTTCATCCGCATTCGGGAAGCGCTGGTTTCATCCGATTTTCTGTTCTGGCGCGTGCAGCAACTGCTGCGCGCGGGCCGATTCTGCGCCGAAAGCGCGGCTGGAGCGGCGGGTTCTTCCCCGCGAATCCGCCGCTGCGCCTGAAGCCCAGTTGCTACAGCGCGACATCTGTCCTGAAGGACTACAGCAAGCGCTTGGTGATGCACAGGCGCGCGGGTAAAATCCCAGCCCTTGACGCCTGCCCCGCCATTGAATGGCAGCGTCCTGCAATCCTCAGGAACCCCACCCCATGAACGTCAGAGTTGTCGATCACCACGCACCGGACGCCGCGGAACAATTCACCCGCTCCTTGCACGAAACCGGCTTCGGCGTGCTGGTCAATCATCCGGTACCCCAAGACCTGGTCGAAAAAATCTATGCGGACTGGCTCGCCTTCTTCAACAGCCAGGCCAAATACGATTACGCCTTCTCCATGGAACGCCAGGACGGCTGGTTCTCGCCGGAAGTGTCGGAAACCGCCAAGGGCGCAACCCTGAAAGACATCAAGGAATACTTCCACATCTACCCCTGGGGCCGCGTGCCGCCGCAGCTCAAGGCCGATACCGACCGCTACTACGCCATCGCCAACCAGCTGGCGCAGGAACTGCTGTCCTGGGTGCAGCAATACACCCCGGCCCACATCGCCGCCCATTACACCGAGCCGCTGTCGCACATGATCGCCGACAGCCAGAAAACCCTGTTGCGCGTGCTGCGCTACCCGCCGCTGACCGGCCAGGAACCGGCCGGATCGCTGCGCGCCGCCGCCCATGGCGACATCAATCTGCTGACCATCCTGCCCGCCGCCAACGAGCCCGGCCTGCAAGTGCAGGACAAGCAGGGCGAATGGCTGGACGTGCCCTGTGATTTCGGCACCCTGGTGGTCAATATCGGCGACATGCTGCAAGAAGCGTCCGCCGGCTACTACCCGTCCACCCAGCACCGCGTGGTCAACCCCAGCGGCGAAGGCGCGAGCAAGAACCGCATCTCGCTGCCGCTATTCCTGCACCCGCGCCCGGAAGTGGTGCTGTCCGAGCGCTATACCGCGGACAGCTATCTGAACGAGCGTCTGCGCGAACTGGGCGTCAAGATGTAAGAACCTGTTTACGTTCCGCCGCGCGTCGCGCGGCGTAACACAGAGGCTGCGGCTTCGCAGCCTCATCCACCGTCTCCCTGCCACAACGCCTTGTCTCGCCGGCACTCGCGAGATCGCGAACAGATACCAAGTTCCTCGCAGCAGCGGCCTTCCTGCTACCGCCAGCAGCCATCCACAATCAAAACAAAAATCTCATTAGTAAAATGCTATCGCTCTAAGCAAAATATTCAACTGGCCCACACAAATGATAATGACTACCATTCAATAAATACTCAATGTGGAGCCCCGCCATGCTCAAGACCATCACCTTCGCTATCTGCCATTTCACCGTCGCCTTCAGCGTGGCGTATCTGCTGACCGGCAATATCGGCGTCTCCAGCCTATTGGCGCTGGTGGAACCCCTGGTCAACACCGTGGCCTACTACTTCCACGAAAAAGTATGGGACCGCATCCGCGGCCGCAAGGCCCAAGCCGCCGAAACCGGCTCAGCCGGACACAACGTCCTGTTCCACCAGCACTGATGCCAACAACGCCGCGCCCTTTGTCTGGCGCGGCCCTTTCTCCGCGCCCCCGCCTTACTTCATGCCAATCAATTTCTGTGTTGACAGAAATTTCGGAAACAACTATTGTTTCTGCCATGGAACTGACACCCGTATCTCAACGCTTCGTGCTGCACTGGGGCGAAATGGGCACCCGCTGGGGCGTGAACCGCACCGTCGCGCAAATACACGCGCTGCTGTTCATCACCGGCCGCCCGCTGAACGCCGAAGAACTGGCCGACACCCTCAATGTGGCCCGCTCCAATATCAGCAACAGCCTGAAAGAACTACAGAACTGGCAGCTGATCCGCATCGTGCACGTGCTGGGCGACCGCCGCGACCACTTCGAGACCTCGGGCGACGTCTGGGAACTATTCCGCATCATCGTCGCGGAGCGACAACGCCGCGAAATCGAACCCACCTTGCAGGTGCTGAAGGAATGCATCGACAGCCCGGATTTCCAACAGGAGAGCCCGCTGGCGCAGGAACGCATCCGCAACACCTGGCAGTTCATGGACACGCTGACCTCCTGGACCCGTGAAATGCTGCGGCTGTCCACCGCCACGCTGAGCCGGGTGTTGAAGATGGGCGCCAGCATCCAGAAGCTGCTGGGACGGGATAAATAAGTTCGCCGCGCACGCGGGCGGCGCCGGGCGGCCTTGCGCCGCCGGAAACCCCGCGCATTTTTTTGCCATCACATTTCTGTTTTGACAGAAATTTCAGAAACAAAGGATAACACCATGAGCGGATTCATCATCAGCATGATCATCGTCCCCCTGCTGTGCAGCCTACTGTGCTGGTGGCTGCTGGCCGCCCCCTTGCGGCAAGTGACCCAGGCGCTGTGCGAACACGGCTCTGGCGGGCCGTTCTGGCAGCGCGCCTTCCTGATACTGATCCTGGCCGGTCCGCTGCTGGCCGTGCTGCTGCTCGCGCCGGACGCGCCCTCCAGCTCCCTGTGGCAGGACATCCGCGGCATCCTGATGTGGGCCTTGCTGGGCGTGGTGGCGCAGTTGCTGGTGCTGCTGCGCCTGGTCTGGCGGCAAGTGGCGCCGCGTCCCGGCGCCCATCAGGTCCAAGCCGCGCCGGTCGCGCCCCAGGAGGCTGCGCAATGAAGATACTGCTCTTGGGAGGCAGCGGCTTCATCGGCCGGCCGCTGCGCCAGCGGCTGGAACGGGATGGCCACCAGGTCAGCGCGCCCTCGCATCGACAGCTGGACCTGCGTCAGCCGCGCGCCGACTGGCGCCACTGGCTGGAAGGCGTCGACGTGGTGGTCAACGCCGCCGGCCAACTGCTGGACCAGCCAGCCGGCGCGCTGGAAGCCATCCACCACCTGGGGCCGTTGCAACTGGCCAGCATGGCCTACCAGGCCGATGTGCGCCGCTGGGTGCAACTGTCGGCGCTGGGCGCCGATCCACAGGCCGCCACCTTGTTCCTGGCCAGCAAGGGCCGCGGCGACGCCGCCCTGCTGGCCAGCGGCCTGGAAGCCCGCATTGCGCGCCCCTCGCTGATCTACGGTCCGCAAGGCGCCAGCAGCCGCCTGCTGCTGCAACTGGCGCGGCTGCCGCTGTGGCTGCTGCCCGACGGCGGCGGCCAATGGCTGCAGCCGGTGGCGCGCGACGATGTGATCGACGGACTGGCGCGGCTGGCCGTGGCCGACGACGCGCCCGAAGGCGTGATCGATTTCGTCGGCGCCGAAGCGCTGACCCTGGCCGACTATCTGCGGCAACTGCGCCAATTGCAGGGCAAGCCCTCGCCCGCCTACATCCTCAACCTGCCGCCGCAGGCCAGCCGGGCCTTGGCCACCCTGGCCGAACGCTGGCCGAGCAGCCTGCTCAGCCGCGACACCCTGGACATGCTGAGCCGCGGCAGCTGCGGCGATCCCACGGCGCTTGGCGCGCTGCTGCAACGCGCGCCGCTGGCCAGCCGCCAATTCCGGGAAGCGCCATGAGCCCCTCCACCCGCGGCATCGAATACGCGCTGGCGGCGCTGTGGCTGTGGAGCGGCCTGCAACCGCCGCTCAGCGGCTGGGACGCCTCCATCGCCCTGCTGCAACGGCTGCCGCTGCCGGCGGCCTGGGCCGCGCCGCTCTTCCTCGCCGCCTGCGGCCTGGATATCGCCTTCGGCCTGCTGACGCTGTGGCGCCCCTGCCGCGCCCTATGGCTGGCCCAGGCCGCCGTCGTCGCCGGCTACAGCCTGGCGCTGGCGCTCTGGCTGCCGGAAAACTGGCTACATCCGTTCGCGCCCCTAGTGAAAAACCTGCCCATCCTGGCCATGCTGCTATGGCTGGGCGCCCGCCGGGAGATTTCCAGATGAACGACTATCTCATCGTCAAGACCCTGCACATCCTGTCCGCCACCCTGATGGTGGGCACCGGCTTCGGCTCGGCCTTCTATATGTTCTTCGCCAACCGCGGCCGCCAAAGCGCGGCGCAGGCAGAAGTGGCGCGGCTGGTGGTGCGCGCCGACTGGTGGTTCACCACGCCGGCGGTGATTTTCCAGCCGCTGTCCGGCCTGTGGCTGGCGCGCCAGGCCGGCTGGCCGCTCAGCAGCGGCTGGCTGCTCGCCTCCATCGGCCTGTTCCTGTGCGCCGGCCTGTGCTGGCTGCCGGTGCTGCGACTGCAAACCCGCATGGCGGCGATGGCCCGCGCCGCGGTCGCCGCCGACCAGCCGCTGCCGGCGCGCTACTGGCGTTACGCCCGCTATTGGGAATATCTGGGCTATCCGGCGTTCTGCGCGATGCTAGCCATCTACTTTCTAATGGTGATAAAACCAGGAGGCTGAGCCGGAATACGGATAGAATGTTCTGTTTTTCATTATTCAATCCAGAATCATGGTTTGAACCTTCCGCACTATGTCGCACACTCCTCACTCCTGTATCGACGCCAAAGCTTACCGGCCGGACATCGACGGCCTGCGCGCGCTGGCCGTGCTCAGCGTGGTCGCTTTCCACATCGGCTTGCCCGGATTCGGCGGCGGTTTTGTCGGCGTAGATATATTCTTCGTCATTTCCGGTTTCCTGATCAGCGGCCTGTTGCGGCAGGAATTGCTTGCGCAAGGGCGCATCGACTTCAAGGCTTTCTACGCTCGTCGCATCCGCAGGCTTGCGCCTGCGCTGGCGCTGGTACTGGCCGTCAGCCTGGCGCTAGCCTACTTCGTGATGCTGCCAGACGACCAGATCAAGCTGGGACGGGAGGTCCGTGCGGTCGCTACCTTGTCCGCCAACCATCACTTTCTCAAGCACGCTTTCGATTATTTCGACTCCGACGCCGACCTCAAAGTCTTGCTGCACACTTGGTCGCTGGCGGTGGAAGAGCAATATTATCTGGTCTGGCCCTTGCTGCTATGGGGCGTCTTCCGCCTGAGCAAGGGGAACCGCCATGTCACCGACCTGCGCATGCGCCTAGCGCTGGGCGCGGTCTTGCTCGGATCGCTGGGCTTGAGCTTATGGCTAAGCTATCGCGATACGCCGCAAGCCTTTTACCTGATGCCCGCCCGCGCCTGGGAGTTCGCCGCCGGTGCCCTGCTGGCCTTGCTGCCGCCCCCACGCGGAGGCCGGCGCCTGGCTTTGCCCATCGCCGCGCTGGGCCTGGCGCTGCTGCTGGCGTCCATCGCACTGCTGAATGAACGCATGGTCTTTCCCGGCGTCATCGTATTGCTGCCGGTCATTGGCAGCGTGCTGTTCATTCTGGCCGGTATGCTGGACCCGTCCAATCCGATAAGCCGCCGCATCGGCTCCCACCCCTGGACCAGCATCGGCCTCCTGTCCTACGGCTTTTATTTGTGGCACTGGCCCTTGCTGGCGCTGGGCCGCTATTGGGGCCTGGGTGAACGCGATCTGGGCCGCGACGTGCTCCTAGGCGGCGTCTTGGCGCTGGCTCTGGCTTGGCTGAGTTACCGCTATGTGGAACAACCGCTGCGCCGGGGGCAATGGCGGAAGCTGCGCGACACCAAGTCCACGCTGTGGTCCGGCCTGGGAATCACCCTCGGACTATGGCTGTTGGGCACGGTCGCCATGTATTTGCCCAAGCACTTTCCTTGGCCGGGGCAGCAAAGCATTCTGCAGGCCAAGCGCGACGCTTTCCATTTTGTCGGCGATTGCGGCATGCCGGCCGCAGGCGTTCCCTTGTCCCCGCGCGACCAATGCCTGATCGGCGCGCCCGGCGCGCCGCTTAAACTGCTGGCCTGGGGCGATTCCCACACTGACCATTTGATGCCGCTGTACGACGCGCTGGCCAAGGAGCGCGGCATCGCCATCCTGCGCCGGGTCTACCACGGTTGCCCGCCGCTGGCCGACGCCATGCCGGTGGGCGAAGGCAAAAAACGCAGTTGGTGCCCCAGCTTCGCGCGGGCCGTGCGCGCGGAATTGCCGCAGCTGGCGGCCCAAGGCGTCACCGGCGTGCTGCTCAACGCGCGTTGGAACAGCTATACCGCCCAAGATCTGCCGGGCAGACCGGCCATGACCGGTCTGGTGGCCGCCGGTCTCGAAGGCGTCCCCAGCGTATCCGGCGGCATGAAGGCCGGCATCGCTCCGCTGGACCGCGCCTCCTCACTGCAAGTCCTGGAACAATCGCTAGACCGCAGCGCGCAAGACATGGCCGGCCTGGGGCTGAAAATCGTCCTGGTGCTGCCAGAGGCGGAAATGAGCAAGTCGCCACCGGAATGCGTGGCCCGCTTGGGCGCCGCGGCATGTAACGCGCCGCGCGCGGACGTTGAGAGCCATCGTCTGCAGATTGTCCAGCTGCTGCAACGCGTCGCCGCCCGTCACGCCAATATCCGCTTGTGGGACCCCCTGGATCAGTTCTGCGACGCCAAGACCTGCTTCGCCAGCCGCGACGGCAAAGTGCGTTACCAGGACAAGGATCACATCACCGCCAGCATGGCGCTGACCTTGACGGACAGCTTCCGCCCCAGTTTCGACTGGGCGAGAAACGCTGAACGCTGAACCCGGCCTCTTCAAAATGGCAGCCTCCCGGCTGCCATTTTTGCTTTTCCCCACGCAATGCCGACGATGCCGACGCCTGGTGTAAAATGGCGTTTTGCCTGAACCAGATAGACGCATCGCCATGACAGATCTCCTCGCCGGCCTCAACCCAGAACAACTGCGCGCCGTCACCTGGCCCGCCAAGAGCGCGCTGGTGCTGGCCGGCGCGGGCAGCGGCAAGACCCGGGTGCTGACCACCCGCATCGCCTGGCTGCTGTCCACCGGACAAATCGGCCCCAGCGGCATTCTGGCGGTGACCTTCACCAACAAGGCCGCGCGCGAAATGCAGACCCGGCTGGCAACCATGGTGCCGGTGAACGTTCGCACCATGTGGATAGGCACTTTCCACGGCTTGTGCAACCGCTTCCTGCGCTCCCACTACCGCGACGCCGGCCTGCCGCAAACCTTCCAGATCCTGGACTCCGCCGACCAACAAGCGGTGATCAAGCGCCTGCTGAAAAGCCTGGAGCTGTCCGACGAGAAATTCCCGCCGCGCGCGGTGCAAAGCTTCATCAACGGCAGCAAGGAAGCCGGCCTGCGCGCCGACAGGCTGCCGCCGGCGCTCAATCCCTACGAAGCCAAGCTGGTGGAACTGTACGCCGCCTACGACGCCCAGTGCCGCCGCGAAGGCGTGGTGGATTTCGCCGAGCTGCTGCTGCGCAGCTACGAACTGCTGAGCGCCAATCAGGCGCTGCGCCAGCACTATTGCAGCCGCTTCAGCCACATCCTGGTGGACGAGTTCCAGGACACCAACCGCCTGCAGTACGCCTGGCTCAAGCTCTTGGCCGGCGATGGCGGCTCCTTGTTCGCCGTCGGCGACGACGACCAGAGCATCTATGCCTTCCGCGGCGCGGAAGTGGGCAATATGCGCGCCCTGCTGAATGATTTCTCGGTCAGCGAACCGGTGCGGCTGGAACAGAACTACCGCTCGATGGGCAATATCCTCAATGCCGCCAACGCGTTGATCGAGCAAAACGACGGCCGGCTGGGCAAGAACCTGTGGACCGACGCCGGCGAAGGCGAAAAAATCCGCCTGTTCGAAGCCTACTCCGACGGCGAGGAAGCCGAATTCATCATCGACGAAGTGCGCAGCCTCAAGCGCGACGGCTTCAATCTGTCCGACATGGCCGTGCTCTATCGCTCCAACGCTCAGTCGCGCTTGCTGGAACACGTGCTGGTCAACGCCCAGATTCCCTACCGCATCTACGGCGGCCTGCGCTTCTTCGAGCGCCAGGAAATCAAGCACGCGCTGGCCTATCTGCGCCTGATCGCCAATCCGGAAGACGACAACGCGCTGCTGCGCGTGATCAATGTGCCGGCGCGCGGCATCGGCGCACGCACCGTGGAAGGCCTGCAAGCGGTCAGCCGCGAACAAGGCGTCACCCTGTGGCAGGCGGCCTGCGCCTCCGGCGGCGGCCGCACCGCCGCCAAGCTGGGCGAATTCGTGCTGCTGGTGGAACGCATGCGCGAGCGCGGCCGCGAGCTGCCGCTGGCCGAGGCCGTCAGCCTGGCCATAGACGACTCCGGCCTGCGCGCGATGTACGAGCAAGACAAGAAGGAAGGCGAGGAACGGCTGGCCAACCTGGACGAACTGATCAACGCCGCCACCGGCTTCATGCCGGACGAGCCGGCGCAGGCGCTGACCGAATTCCTCACCGCCGCCAGCCTGGAAGCCGGCGAACACCAGGCCGAAGCTGGCAGCGACGCGCTGCAGCTGATGACGGTACACGCAGCCAAGGGCCTGGAGTTCGATGCCGTCTTCGTCTCCGGCCTGGAAGAAGGCCTGTTCCCGCACGAAAACAGCATGAACGACGGCAAGGGCCTGCAGGAAGAACGCCGGCTGATGTATGTGGCCATCACCCGCGCGCGCCAACGGCTCTACCTGTCCAGCGCGCAAAGCCGCATGCTGCATGGCCAGAGCCGCTACCCGATCCGCTCGCGCTTCGTCGACGAAATCCCGGCGGAACTCACCCACGACCTATCTGCTAAAGTGAAAGCGCCGGCCAAGACAAACGCATCGACAAGCGCATCCTGGCGCACGACCCCCAAGGTGGGCCGCGTGGCGGCCGACAACAGCCAGGGCTTCCGCATCGGCCAATCGGTGGAACACGCCAAGTTCGGCAGCGGCGTGGTGATCAATGCCGAAGGCGGCGGCGAGGATGTGCGCTTGCAAATCAATTTCGCCGAGCACGGCGTGAAGTGGCTGGACCTGCGCTATGCCAAACTGAGCGCCGGCTGAGCCGCTCGCCCCGCTTGAGCGATTTTTGTAAGTCACACTGATGACAGTTTGCGGAGAATCGTCAAAGATAGCGAGATGAGCACAGCCAATACCAACTCGACCACCTTCCAAAGCGTCGCCGCCGCCGCCAAGACCGGCGCCGCGCCGCGGAAGGGCTACGACGACCCGTACAGCAAGCGCCTGTTCCTGATCATCGACAGCCTGCCTGAGATGCAGCGCGCGCTGGCGATGACCCTGTCGTCCTTCGGCGCCGACAAGGTGGAATACGCCAGCAAGGCCGGCGACGCGCTGGCCAAGATGGGCAAATACGAATTCGACGTCGTGCTGTGCGACTACGACCTGGGCAACGGTTACGACGGCCTTTACCTGTTCGAAGAGGTGAAGGAACGCAATCTGATCAAACAGTCCTGCGTGTTCATGATCGTCACCGGCGAGCGCCGCTCCCAGCGCGTGATCTCCGCCGCGGAACTGGCGCCGGACGACTACCTGCTCAAGCCCTTCACCGGCGAAGTGCTGCGCGAACGGCTGGAAAAGGCGATGCGCCGCCGCGAAGCCTTCCGCCTGGTGGATGAAGCCATCATGCGCCACGAATACCTGTCCGCCATCGAAGTCTGCTCGCGCCTGATCGGCGAACGCGGCGAATTCACGCTGGACTTCATGAAACTCAAGGGCTCGCTGGCGCTGAAGATAGGCGACTTCGACAGCGCGCGCTCCTTGTACATGGACGTGCTGCGCCTCAAGCCGGTGCCCTGGGCCAAGATGGGCCTGGCCAAATCGCTGACCGGCCTGAAAGCCTACGACGAAGCGCGGCTGCTGTTCGAAGAAGTGCTCACCGACAACGACCGGGTGATGGAAGCCTACGACTGGCTGGCCAAGCTCTACCGCAACAACCACAATCTGGACGAGGCCCAGGCCACGCTCAAGCAAGCCACCGACATCTCCCCGGTGGTGTTCCGCCGCCAGCAGCAACTGGCGGAAGTGGCCTTGCTCAACAATCAGCTGGAAGTGGCGGAAGAAGCCTGCCAGACCACGCTGGACATCGCCAAATACACCTGGCACCGCAGCCCCACCCACTACGCCGCGCTGGCGCGCGTGCAACTGGCGCGCGGCGACACCGCCAATGTCGGCCGCACCCTGTCCAATCTGCGCCGCGACTACCGCTACAACGAAGAAGGCGAATGGATGGCCGGCGTGGTGGACAGCCAGCTGCAGGACAAAAAGGGCAACCGCGACAAGGCCCGCCAGCTATTCGCCGACGCCGAGGCCAAGTTCCGCCAGTTGGCGCCCAAGCTCAGCAGCGACGCGCAAATGGAATTCGCCCGCGCCTGCTACGCCCAAGGCCACAAGGAATCCGGCAACCACGTGATGCGCGACCTGGTGCGCAACCATCACGACGACGAGGAGCTGCTGGCGCGCTTCGGCGACATGTTCGAAGAAGTGGGCCTGGGCGAGGACGGCCGCCAATTGATCGCCGACAATGTGCAATCGGTGCTGGAGCTCAACAACCAGGCGGTGCGCGAAGCCCAGGCCGGCCAGTTCGACTCCGCCATCGAACGCTTCGTCAAAGCCCACGAGGAAATGCCGCAGAACATCCAGGTCATGCTCAACCTGATCAACGCCACCATGGCCTACGTCCACCGCCAGGGCTGGCACGAAAGCCATATGCGCCGCGCCCACGACATGCTGAGCAAGGTGCGCGACCTCGCCCCCACCAACAATAAATTCCAGAAAATCCTGCAAGCCTGGCGCATGCTGGTGGAAAAGCTGGGCAAGCCGCAATGGGTGCTGTAAGCCCCTGGCAAGACTGGCGCGCGCTGGTGGTGGACGATGAACCGCTGGCCTGCGAGCGCCTGCGCCAGCTGCTGCGCGAGCAAGGCCTGCCCCATATCTACTGCCTGACCGACAGCCGCCAGGCCCAGGCCTGGCTGACGCAGAACGTCGTCGACATCGTGCTGGCCGACATCTCCATGCCCGGCATCAGCGGCCTGGAACTGGCGCAGCAACTGCGCCGCCAGCCGCTGGCGCCGCTGCTTATCTTCACCACCGCCCACGAACAATACGCGGTGGATGCCTTCGAACTGGAAGCCGTCGACTACCTACTCAAGCCGGTGCGGCGCGAGCGGCTGCGCCAGGCGCTGGAACGCGCCGGCCGCCAGCGCGGCGAAGCGCCGCAGCCGGAAGCCAGCTTCACTGTGCGCCAGCGCGATCGCCTGCTACCCATCCCCTTCTCTCAGGCGCGCTATCTCAAGGCCGAGCTCAAATACGTCACCCTGGTCACCCCGGACGCGGAATACCTGCTGGACGAACCGCTGATCGCGCTGGAGCAAAGACTGGGCGACGCCACCGTGCGCATTCACCGCAACTGCCTGGTGATGCGCCACGCGCTGCGCGAGCTGTTCCGCACGCCCGCCGACGGCGAAGAGCAATGGCAGGTGCGGCTGGCCGACATCGAACAAGCGCTGCCGGTCAGCCGGCGGCAACTGGCCGGCATCAAGCAATTCCTGAACCAGCAGGACTAGGCACGCCCTCCCCTCGCCACGCGCCATCATATATACAGACCATAAAGCAAAAGCATCTGTCATTATTTTTGGCATGAAAATGCGTTGTGATTTTCAATCGCATCAAGCTTGACATTAGTCATTTGTCATTATTCAGACTAAAACTATCATCCTCGCCCAAGCACATGGCCGAACCGGCGCACCGCCGCCGGCCATGCATTCCATTTAGGGCAAGGAGCGGTCATGCGGTCATTGAAAATCATCCTGTTGTCGTCGGCGTTCAACGGACTCACCCAGCGCGCCTGGCTGGAATTGCGCCAGTCCGGTCACCAAGTCAGCGTGCAGCTGTTCACCAACGAGCAGGAAGTCAGCGCCAACATCCAGCAATCCGGCGCCGATATCGTCATCTGCCCCTTCCTCAAGGACCGGGTGCCGGAAACCCTGTGGCGCGACAGCAGCCGGCCGGTGGTCATCATCCACCCCGGCATCGTCGGCGACCGCGGCGCCTCGGCGCTGGACTGGGCCATCACCCTGCGGGAAAAACGCTGGGGCGTCACCGCGCTGCAGGCGGTGGAAGAAATGGACGCAGGCCCGATCTGGTCCAGCTGCGAATTCGACATGCCGCCGGAGGTGCGCAAATCCGAGCTCTACAACGGCCCGGTCAGCGACGCCGCCCTGTATTGCATCCGCGACGTGGTGGAAAAATTCGGCACCGGCTTCGAGCCCGAGCCGCTGGACTACAGCCAGCCGCAGGTGCGCGGCCGGCTGCAGCCCAATATGCGTCAGAGCGACCGCGCCTTCCTGTGGCAACAGCCGGCCGCCGAGATCAAACGCCGCATCGACGCCGCCGACGGCCAGCCCGGCGTGCTGACGCAACTGGCCGGCGGCGACTACTACGTCTACGACGCCCACCTGGACCACCGCTCCGGCCAGCCCGGCCAATTGCTGGCGGTGCACGACGACGCCGTGCTGGTCGGCGCCGGCGAGCACAGCCTGTGGCTGGGCGCGCTGCGGCGCAAGCCGGAAGCGGGCGAGGAAACCTTCAAGCGCCCGGCGCGCCACGTGCTGGCCGGCCTGCTGGACCACGTGCCGCGGCTGGACTGGTCGATCGCCACCCACCCGCATTGCGAGGAAAGCTACCAGCCCATCCGCTACCGCGAATACGGCTGCGTCGGCGAACTGACCTTCGAGTTCTACAATGGCGCGATGAGCACCGAGCAATGCCAGCGGCTGAGCGAGGCGCTGCGCTGGGCCAAGGCCCAGGACACCAGCGTGCTGCTGGTGCGCGGCGGCCGCGGCAGCTTCAGCAACGGCGTTCACCTCAATGTGATCCAGGCCGCGCCGGAACCGGGCCTGGAAGCCTGGGCCAATATCCAGGCGATAGACGACGTCTGCCAGGAACTGCTGACCGCGCGCCAATTGGTGGTGGCCGGCCTGAGCGGCAATGCCGGCGCCGGCGGCGTGATGCTGGCGCTGGCCGCCGACCTGGTGTTCGCCCGCGGCGGCGTGGTGCTCAACCCGCACTACAAAACCATGGGCTTGTACGGCTCGGAATACTGGACCTACAGCCTGCCGCGCGCGGTGGGCGCGGAACAGGCGCGGCTGCTGACCGAGGCCTGCCTGCCGCTGAGCGCGCGCGAAGCCTGGCGCCTGGGCATGATTCAAGACATCGGCCCGCATGATCCGCACGACTTCGGCGTCTGGCTGCGCCAAGCGGCCGGCCTGGCGCTGAACGACGAGCGCTTCCGCCAGCACCGCGCGCGCAAGACCGGGCTGGACCTGGAACAGATGGAACGCTGCCGCCAGGCCGAGCTACTGGAAATGCGCCAGGACATGGTGGAGAACCGTGGCCAATTCCTGGAGAAGTGCCGCAATTTCGTGCTCAAGCGCAAAGCCTGCGGCACCCCGCAGCGCTTGATCGCCGACTGGATTCCAACGCGCTGAAACAAGCCCTAGCCATGTCGTCATAAAAACAGCCCGCCCAGCGGGCTGTTTCATGTCATTTTCATGACGAAAAACAACAGTATTGTTTTACGTACAACTACTTAAAACCGGCTTTTTCATCAGTCAAAGCTAAAAAATAAGCCGGCCTTCTTATAAACTCCCTTATCCCCTCTTTCCCCCTTCCTACGGTTGCTACATGCGGACACGGCTGGTTTATGCAGGATGCATCGCGATATGGCTGGTGCTGAGCGCGCTGGTCGCCCTGTCCATCGCCAGCCATGCCTTGCTCAGCGCGGAGCAGCAATTCAACCGCGACGCGCTGCAACTGTCCGAGCAGCTCAATCAAAAGCTGCAAAACAATGAAACCGTGCTGGACAGCTACGCCGCCTTCAGCACCCTGGACCGCCGCCAGGACCTGCCAGCGGAAAAACGCTTCACCCGGCAACTACTGCGCCGCTACCCGCAAATCCTGTGGCTGGGCCATATCGAACGCATCGCGCCCGAGCAATTGCCGCAGCTCAAACAGCGGCTGCGCCAGCTCTACGGCCACGCGCTGCCGCTGCCCGCCGCCAGCGGCGATGCATGGGAACGTCGTTTTGGCGTCTTCCCGCTCTCCTTCATCGAACCGGTGCAGCCGTCCACCTTGCTGGCCGCCGACCTGGGCCGGCTGCAAAGCGTGCGCCGGGCCTTGCAAGACGCGCTGGAAAGCGGACGCATGGAAATCTCCGGCCAGATCAAGCTGCCCGGCCTGCCGGCCGGCTATCTGCTGATCCGCGCGATGGACGACGTGCTCAACACCCCGCTGTCCGCGCCGCTGGCCCCGGCCCACTTCGCCGCCATGGCGATACGCGCCGACAGCCTGCTGCCCAGCCAATTGCCGCTGTCGGACGGCGCCGAAGTGCGCCTATTCCACCGCAGCTCGCCGCCTGGCGCGCCGGTGCTGCTGCACCGCGCCGAAAGCGCCAGCGCGCTGGAGGCCCTGCTGTTTCCGCGGCTGGAAACCCGCCACCCGCTGGGCGGCGCCAACCAGCCCTTATTGCTGACCGTCAGCCAGCAACTGGGCTGGCGTCAGATCGGCGTGTTCGAATGGGGCATGCTGTCCTTCCTGTCCCTGGCCTTACTGGCCGGGCTCTTGCTGGTGGCCCACCATTATCTGCAACTGGCCCATGGCCGCCGCCAGCGCGAAAACCAGCTGTTCTACCTTGCCAATCACGACCGCCTGACCGGCCTGGCCAACCGCAATCTGTTCTACGACCGGCTGCAACACGCCATATCGCGGGTGGATCGCAGCGGCAAGCGGCTGGCCCTGCTATTCCTGGACCTGGACCGTTTCAAACCGGTGAACGACACCTACGGCCACGTCACCGGCGACCGCATCCTGCAATTGATCGCCGCCCGCATCAAGGAAGAGCTGCGCGGCGAGGATACCGTCGCGCGCCTGGGCGGCGACGAATTCGTGGTGCTGATGGAAGACATCGAATCCAACCGCGAGGCGGACAAGATCGTCAACCGCCTGAAGCAGGTGATCCACCAGCCTTACGAAGTGAGCGACAACCTGATCTCCGTGGGCGTCAGCATCGGCATCGCCTATTACCCGGAGGATGGTTTGCTGATCGACGAACTGCTGACGGTGGCGGACCGCAAGATGTACGGCAACAAGCGCGAGATCGCGGCGGCGGGGACGGAAACGGTTTGAACCTGGGCGGCAAGCCGCCACGCGCGCTAGCGCCTCATGCCTTCACTGCCGTCCCGCCCGCGCGCTGTGGATAACCCTACCCAAGCGCCCCTCCTTGTGGATAAGCCAGACGTTCAAGCCACGCCCCCACCCTGTCATGTCAGGGGCAATGATCCTCTCGAAAAGATCATGAACAGGCGCTTCGCACTCCAGACCCCACATCAGCCACTCCAGCTTGACCCAAGCCCCACCCTCGGCAACAATCCCCACGTTGCCGCCCACACGCGGCACACGGGATTGGCGTCTCGTCCTCTACTTACCAACTTCTGCTTACGCGGCGTGCCGTGTGAGCAGCTTTACTATGGCCGTGCCCTTTGGCAGGCGCATGGTGGGGGAGTGCCATGCACTCGCTGGTTTGGTAAGTAGACCAGTACGCCAATCCTGCCACGCGCCTGCCTCACCTCAGCCTTCCCTGGCAGGTGGTTTATCTTGTGTCACAGCAGGAGAAACACCATGCAACAGCCTCAAGCCTTCCCCCGTCGTCGTCGCTACCATCTGCGCTCGCTGGAGCAACAAGAAATTTTGCTGCCCTTCGTCCGCTTCTGCCCCGGCCGCACCTACCCGCATTACTGGCAAATGCCCGCGCCCAGCAAGGATTACCCCGCCGACAGCGCCTATGGCCGCGAATGCGCGGCCCATTTGCTGCAATGGCTGAAGGACAATCGGGAATACGTTGGCAAGGGCCTGCTTAGCCGAGTGGCACGCGATATCGACTTTGACGACCGCAACGGGCGCGGTCAATGGATGGGATTCTTCAACTATCTGGAGCAGCTGCTATTGCTGGGCGCGGACCGGGTCAGAATTTATCGCCATGTCGATGGCCAGCACCAGCTGTATCTGGCGCTGGGCCAGCGGATGAGCGTGGAAGCCCGCTTCCGCCGCATCCGCCTGCGCGCGCGCTAAACCACGCCGCCCTGCCAACAGACGCCGCCGAGTACCGGCTCCACCCAAAAAGGCGGACGAGCGCCCTCGTCCGCCGTCTTGGCCATTTCCACCCAGGCGTCTTGCTTGCTCCACTCGTACAGCACACCGGGCTGGATCAGGTGCAGATAGACGCGCTCGAAGGCGGACGACTCCAGCAGATCATGGGTGGCGGCGGTCAGCGCCGCTTCCTGGATAAAGGCGGGAAACAGGGTGGTGGCGGCCACGCCGCCGAACTGCGGAATATTGGCCGCCAGCAGCAGGCTCAATTCATAACCGGGCTTGGCCGCGTAACGCTTCACGCACTTGGCTTGGATCCGGTATTTGATCGCGGCGATGGGCGCGTTGGGCACGCTGATCGGCGCATCCTCGCCCTGCTGCGCCTGGCGCACTTCGCGCGCGCGCAAACAGCCTTTGCCGCCGCCGAACAAGTGCTCGTCGGCATGCACTTCCGTCACTTCAAAAGCGATGCGCCGGCCGTCGCTGAGGGTGGCGCCGACATCCGGCAGCGGCGGCGGCCAGGACTGCCGGTCCACCGCGTGCAAACCCTTGCGCTGCAATAGACGCAGCACCAGCTCCAGCTCTTTTTGCGCTTTTAAAGCCATCGGCCTCCCCCAGTCCGCGTCCGCCGGCGTTGCGGCGCGGCTGCGGCCGGAACGCCGGGCGCGTTTTCATTGGCTATCGCTCAATCCAACCCGGCACAAGATATTTCTTTTTAGCACAAAAAATAGGCTATTCAGATTGGATTTAAAGTTTAATAAGCGATACCGCGGAGCCGGGGGTGCTTCAGTGCTGGGAATCTCCTTCGCCGGGCAGGACCACGAACTCGCCTTCCAGGCCGCCCACCGCCTCGCCGTCGCACTCCAACGCCACCTCCAGGCGCAGCCGCCCCATGCGCCCGCGCCGCAACGCGCGTTCCAGCTTGTCCCAGGCGGCTTCATCCGGCGCGGCGGCGCGGGCGAGGAAGCCGGCGGCGATGGGCTTGTCATAGCGCATGCTGTTGCCGTGGATGATGACGCGGCCGGGCAGGCCGCGCTCGCGCAAGCGCATGAACACCAGGCACCAGGCGGCGAGGATGGCCACCGCCGAGGCGCTGCCGCCGAACACGGTGGCGCGGTGATTGATATTGGGCGCCAGCGGCGCGTGCAGGATCACCCGCTCGCCGCTGGCCTCGGCCACGCTGACCGCCATCGCGGCGGACAGCGGGATGTGTTGATGGAGGTAATCTTCAAGCGCCTTTGGACTCATGCTTTTCTCCCGATTCGACGCGGCCGGCTTCGGCGGCGCCTCCTCCATTCTGCCCCAAGAGGTGGCGCTGGAAAAACCACAGGCTGTGGCCCAGCTGCAGCACCTGGTTTTCGCGCTTGGCCGCGCCGTGGCCTTCATCGGGGAACAGGATCAGGCCGCCGTCCACGCCCTTGCCGGCCATCGCGCGGTACATTTGCAGCGCTTCGCCCACCGGCACTCGCGGATCGCTGACGCCCTGGATGATCAGCAACGGGTCGCGCAGCTTGTCGATGTGATTGATCGGCGACAGTTGCTCCAGCGCGGCGCGGTCGCGTTCCAAGTCGCCGTATTCGGCGGCGCGCAGCGCGCGGCGGTAGGGCGCGGTGTTTTGCAGGAAGCTGACCAGATTGGCGATGCCGACATTGGACACGCCGGCGTCGTAAGCGCCGGCGAAGATGGTCATCGCCGCCAGCGTGGAATAACCGCCGTAGCTGCCGCCCATCACCCCGACCTTGGGCGCCGCGCCGGCCGCGCCCCAATGGCTGCGGATGTAGCGCGCGGCGTCTTCGATATCGGACAGCACTTGCAGCCGACGCGGGCCGTTGTCGCTGTCCAGCCAGGTTTTGCCATAGCCGATGGAGCCGCGCACATTGGGCTGCACATAGATGAAGCCGGCGTCGACGAAGAGTTGCGCCTGCGGCGAGAAGCCGGCGCGGCTCTGCCCTTCCGGCCCGCCGTGGAAGTTGACCACCACCGGGCAGGGCGTGGCCGCGCAGCGCGTCGGCCGGCGCACGAACATCGGAATCGGCGTGCCGTCGCGCGCCGGATAGCTTTCCAGACTGGCCTTGGCGAAGCCGCGGGTGTCCAGCTCCGGCGCGGACGGCAGCAGCCATTGGCTGAGCTTGCCGCTCTTGCTGTCCCAGACATGGCTGCTGGCCGGCGCGGTGTCGGTTTCCACGCTGAAGTTGACGTAGCGGCCATCGCGGCTGAGGTTGACCACATTGACCTGGGCCGCGCCGGGGAAGGCCGGCAGTTTCAGCGCGCGGTAGCCGCGGCGGCCATCCAGCGCCAGCGCCTTGCCGTAACCGTCCTGGCTCAGCGTGTAGTAGACGCGGCCCTGCTCGCGGTCGATGTTGAGGTTGTCGACATCGCCGCGCGTCTCCGGCGTCAGCGGCTGGAACACGCCGGCGCGCCACAGATAGAGGCGGTGGTATTCGCCGAACTTATTGCTGCGCACCAGGTATTCGCCGTCGCGCAGGCCGAAGTCCATGCGGTAGTCGACGGCTTCGCCCTGGCCCAGCAGCGGCTGCGCCGGCTTGCCGTCCGGTGTCCACAGATAGAATTCCGCGCTGGCATTGCTCAGCGTCTTTTGCAGCAGCAGGCGGCCATCGTCGCGGTGATCGGCGATGCTCCAGGCGCCGCGCTCGCCGAACAGGCGCTCGCGATGGCCGTCGGCCAGCCGGTAACGGTACAGGGTATAGCTGTCGGCCCGCTCGTCGTTGCTGCGGTAGTACAGCCACTGGCCGTCCTTGCTGAGAAACTGGAACTGGGTCTGCACGCCGGGTTTGTGCTGGACTTCGCGCAGCGCGCCGCCGGCGGCGGCTTGCAGATAGAGACCGGGGTTTTCCTCGCCCTTGCGGTCGCGGCTGAGCACCAGCCAGCGTCCATCCGGGCTGACGTCCTGAATCAGGGTGGCGTCTTCGCCACCGGTGAGTTGCACCGGGAAGCGCTGCGGGCCGCCCAGCTTCCACACCTGCGGCACGCCGGTGACGCGCCAGCTGAAGTACAAGGCCTTGCCGTCCGGAGCCAGCACGCCGGCGCCGGGCGCGCGCAGGTCCAGCATGTTCTGCACTTTGCGGCTCAGTTCCGCCGGCAACGGCGCGGCGCGGTAACGCGCCACCTCTTCCGCGCTGACACTGGCGGCGCCGAGGCCGCTGTATGCGCCAGCGGCCCAGCCATGAGTGGAAAGCATCACTAGCGTTGCCGCGGATAAAGCACGAACCATCATGACTGCTCCTGAACGATTGGGCGAGCGGACCAGTATAGCGGCCATGACAATGACGTTACAACTTGCATTATTCTCATGCCGACTCTGCGACACTTTGTCGCATGTGGAAGGAATGAGCAGGCGCTAAACTGATGCGGTCAATCCTCATTCGCATTTGCCGCCCCTGGCCGGCAACGGCGCTAACCTTGATCCGCAAAGAGCTCCAATGAAAAAACTCGCCCTGCTGGCCTTGCTGGCCGCCTCCGGTTCCGCCTTCGCCCACGTCACCCTGGAAACGCCCACCGCCGCCAGCGGCGGCTATTACAAGGGCGTGCTGAAGATCGGCCATGGCTGCAACGGCAGCCCCACCACCGCCATCAGCGTGGAAATGCCGGAAGGCGTGCGCCTGGCGCAGCCGATGCCGAAAGCCGGCTGGGAAGTGGAAGTGAGCAAGGCCGCGGTCAAGCCTTTCGACAACTACGGCCGCAAGGTGAGCGAGGATGTGAACCGCATCACCTGGAAGGGCGGCAAGCTGCCGTCCAATTTCTACGATGAATTCGTGTTCCAGGCCAAGATCGCCGCCCAGCCGGGCAAGCTCTATTTCAAGGTGAAGCAGCAATGCGAGCAGGGCGAAACCAACTGGGCGGACATCCCGGCCGCCGGTCAAGACGCGCATGACTTGAAGAGCCCGGCGGCGGAGTTGACGGTGACGGCAGCAGGCGCGGCCGGCCATCATCATTAAGAACCTATTTACGATCTGCTGCGCGTCGGCGATACGGCGTTGAAACCAAGCTCAAAATGCTCATGCACCACGTGTACATTCCGCTTTTTCGCTCGTTTTCTCCTGGTCTCGCCTTAGCTCGCGTGATCGTAAACACGTTCTAAGCCTTCTTCCCTGCTCCCATGAAAAACGCCGGCGGCGAGTCTCTCGCGGCCGGCGTTGTTGCATGGACGGGTAAGATTAGCGGAACAAACCCTTGAGCAGATCCGCCCCCTGGGACAGCAGATCCTCGCCCTGCGGCAGTTGACCATTGGGGGTCAGCTTGTCCACCAGGCCGGGCAGGTGCTCGGCCACCAGTTGCGACAGCTGGCCCTGCTCCAGGCCGAATTTCTCAGCCAGGCCGGACAGTTGTTCCGAGCCCAACACTTGCTGGATCTGCTCGGCCGACACCGGCAGATTGCCGCCCTGGCCCACCCAGGACGACACCAGCTCACCGAGGCCGCCTTGCTGGAATTGCTCCAGCAGGCCGGACAAGCCGCCCTGTTGTTGCAGCAAGGCCTGCAAGGCTCCGCCAGCGCCGCCTTCCGCGCCGCCGGACAGCAAACCGCTCAAGGAATCGAATAAAGCCATCGTGCTCTCCTGTTTGCCGCGCACCGGGCGCGAATCTGTGTAAACATGGCCGCGCTCGCGCGCGGGATCAAGCCGCCAACAAGCCCGCCAGGCCGCGCATGGTCCGCCACGGATCGCCGGCTTCCACGCCCTTGATCTGGCGATCTATGCGCGCGCATTCGTCCAGCGCGGTCATCAGTTTGCGCGGGCCGATGCGGCGCAAGGCCGGCTCGGCCAAGCGCTGTTTGTCGCCCCACAAGCGCAGTTCGCGCGCCATGTCGCGCGCGTTGCGCCCGTCCTTCAGGCCCTGGCGCAAGCGCAGCAGCATGCGCACGTCCTCGGTCAGCGACCACAACACCAGCACCGGCGCTTCGCCTTCGGCCATCAGGCCGTCCAACATGCGCAGCACGCGCGGCACATCGCCGGCCAGCCAGGATTCGGACAGGTGGAACACGTCGAAGCGGGCCACATTGGCCACCGCGGCGCGCAGTTGTTCCAGCGTCAGTTCGCCCGCCGGATACAGCAGGGCCAGCTTGTCCACTTCCTGGCGCGCGGCCAGCAGATTGCCTTCCACGCGATCGACAAAAAACGCCAGCGCCTCGCCGCCCAGCGACTGCCCCTGGGCCTTGAGCCGGCGCGAGATCCAGCTGGGCAGCTCGGCGCGGCCCACCGGACGGGCTTCCACCGTCACCGCCAGTTTTTCCAGCGCCTGGAACCACTTGGACTGCTGTTGCGCGCGCTCCAGCTTGGGCAGGGTGATCAGCGTCACCGTGTCCTGCGGCGGCTGCGCCGCCAGCTGTTGCAACGCTTCGGCGCCTTCGGTGCCGGGCTTGCCGTTGGGGATGCGGATTTCCAGCAGCTTGCGCTCGGCGAACAGCGAGACGCTGCTCATCGCGTCGCGCAGTTGCGACCAATCGAAACCGGCCTCCACCGTCAGCACTTCGCGCTCCTGGTAGCCTTGCTCGCGCGCCGCCTGACGCAGAGCATCGGCGGCTTCCAACGCCAGCAGCGCTTCTTCGCCATGCACCAGGTAGAGCGGCGCCAGGCCCTTGCCCAGCGCCGCGATCAGCGCGTCAGGGCTTAGGCTGGGCATCGACGGGCTTCAGGCTTTGCGGGCCGGTCAGCGGCGCGGCGGCCGGCTTTTTCAGATAGGCCAAACGGCGCACGATCTGTTCGGCCGCGTCACGGCGGGCATCGGCCCAGATCAGCGCTTCTTCCTGTTCCTTGCCGAGGATGGCGCTGTCGGAATAGTTCATGCTGCGGCGCACCACCACGGTCATGTCCGGCTCCACCGGCACGCCGAACAACACGGTGCGCACCACGGCGGTATAGGTCAGCTGGTATTCGTTGATCTTGCCGCCCACGTTCAGGGTCAGGATGTCCTTGGCCTGGTTTTCGCTGAGGATGCTCACCACCGCCTCGGCCTGCTTGGGATTGTCCAGCAGTTGCAGACGCGGGTCGCGCGCCAGCACGGTGCGCACGTCGCCAGTCACGGCGGTGCCGCCGCCGTCGAAATACAGCGAGGCGAACGGCAGCGGCTTCATCGGGCCGCCCAGGCCGCGCAGGTGGAAGCCGCAGGCGCTCAAGGTGATGGCCAGCAGCGCCAGCCACAGCCATTGCAGGGAAAGTCTCATTCGCGATTCCTTATCGGGAAACAATGCGGGCCCGACCCTAGGCGCAATCCACGCCAGGGCCGGGCCGCGTCGGGTTTACACCACGATGTTGACCAGGCGGCCCGGCACCACGATGATTTTCTTGGCCGGCTTGCCTTCCATGAACTTCTGCACGTTCTCATGCGCCAGCGCCGCGGCTTCGATCGCGTCCTTGGCCGCGTCGGCGGCCACGGTGATGCTGCCGCGCAGCTTGCCGCCCACTTGCACCATCAGTTCGATCTCGCTCTTGATCAGCGCACTCTCGTCCACTTTCGGCCAAGCCTGTTGCAGCAGTTCGCTGCCCGGGCGCAGCGCGGTCCACAGCGCGTCGCAGATGTGCGGCACGATGGGGGACAACAGCAGCGCCACGGCTTCCAGCGTTTCCTGCGCCACCGCGCGACCGGCGTCGCCGCTCTTATCGGTCTTGTCGTAGGTGTTCAGCAGTTCCATCACTGCGGCGATGGCGGTGTTGAATTGCTGACGGCGGCCGTAATCGTCGGCCACTTTCTGGATGGTGGCGTGCAGCTTGAAGCGCAGATCCTTCAGGCCGGCGGACAATTCGCCGCCGCCATACGCCGGCGCCAGGCCGGCTGCGGCATGCTCGTTCACCGCCTTCCACAAGCGCTTGAGGAAGCGGAACGCGCCTTCCACGCCGGCGTCGGACCATTCCAGGCTCTGCTCCGGCGGCGCGGCGAACATCATGAACAGACGCGCGGTATCGGCGCCGTATTGTTCGATGAACTCCTGCGGGTCCACGCCGTTGTTCTTGGACTTGGACATTTTCTCGATGCCGCCGACCACCACCGGCAGGCCGTCGACGCGATGCTTGGCGGCGACGATCTTGCCCTTGGCGTCGCGCTCCAGTTCCACGTCCTGCGGCGCGATCCAGTCGGTGGCGCCGTTGGGCAGTTCGCGATAGAAGGTTTCGCACACCACCATGCCCTGGGTCAGCAGGCTCTTGAACGGCTCGTCGCTGGACACCAGGCCTTCGTCGCGCATCAGCTTGTGGAAGAAGCGCGCGTACAGCAGGTGCAGAATCGCGTGTTCGATGCCGCCGACGTATTGGTCCACTTGCAGCCAGTAGTCGGCCGCCTTCTTGTCCACCATCGCGGTGTCGCACTTGGGCGAGGCGTAGCGCGCGTAGTACCAGCTGGACTCGACGAAGGTGTCCATGGTGTCGGTTTCACGCTTGGCCGCGCCGCCGCATTTCGGGCAGCTGGTTTCGTAGAATTCCGGCATTTTGGCCAGCGGAGAACCGGCGCCGTCCGGAATCACGTTTTCCGGCAGCGTCACCGGCAGGTCTTTTTCCGGCACCGGCACGTCGCCGCAGCTCTGGCAATGGATGATGGGAATCGGGCAGCCCCAGTAGCGCTGGCGCGAAATGCCCCAGTCGCGCAGGCGATACTGGGTTTTCTTCTGGCCGGCGGCCTTGGCTTCCAGATCGCCGACGATGGCGTCGAAGGCGGCGGAGAAGTTGAGGCCGTCGTATTTGCCGCTGTTCACGGTGCGGATGCTGTCATCCTTGGCGGCGTACCAGTCCTGCCAGGCGGCGGCATCGAAGTTGTCCTCGCCGCTGGCCGGCGCGTAGACCTGCTGGATCGTCAGCTGGTATTTGTTGGCGAACTCGAAGTCGCGCTCGTCGTGCGCCGGCACCGCCATCACCGCGCCTTCGCCATAGCCCCACAGCACGTAGTTGGCCACCCATACCGGCAGCTTGGCGCCGGTCAGCGGATGGACGACGAACAGGCCGGTGTCCATGCCCTTCTTTTCCATCTTGGCCATATCGGCCTCGGCCACGGAGCCGGCCTTGCATTCGGCGATGAAGGCTTGCAGCTCCGGCTTGCCGGCCGCGGCCTGGCTGGCCAGCGGGTGCTCGGCGGCCACCGCCACATAGGTGGCGCCCATCAGGGTGTCCGGACGGGTGGTGTAGACCTTGAGCTGGCCGGCGTGGCCGATGCTGGCTTCGTCGTAGGCGAAGGCCACGTCGGAGCCGAAGCTCTTGCCTATCCAGTTGCGCTGCATGGTCTTGACCTGTTCCGGCCAGCCGTCCAGCTTGTCCAGGTCCGCCAGCAGCTGCTCGGCGTAGTCGGTGATGCGGAAGTAGTACATCGGGATTTCGCGCTTTTCCACCAGCGCGCCGGAACGCCAGCCGCGGCCGTCCACCACTTGTTCATTCGCCAGCACGGTCTGGTCCACCGGGTCCCAGTTGACCACACCGTTTTTCTTGTAGATCACGCCCTTTTCAAACAAACGGGTGAACAGCCACTGCTCCCAGCGGTAGTAGTCCGGCTTGCAGGTGGCCAGCTCGCGCTCCCAGTCCAGCGCAAAGCCCAGGCTATCCAGCTGCTGCTTCATGTACTCGATGTTGGCGTAGGTCCAGGCCGCCGGCGCGCCGCCGTTCTTCATCGCGGCGTTCTCGGCCGGCAGGCCGAAAGCGTCCCAGCCCATCGGCTGCAGCACGTTGAAGCCCTGCAGGCGCTTGAAGCGGGCCAGCACGTCGGTGATGGTGTAGTTGCGCACATGGCCCATGTGCAGCTTGCCGGACGGATAGGGGAACATCGACAGCGCGTAGTATTTGGGACGCGACGCGTCTTCCACGGCTTTGAAGGCGGCAGTTTTCTGCCATTTCTGCTGGGCGGCGGTTTCCACCGCGCGCGGGCTGTATTGTTCTTGCATGGCGATCTTTGTCTGGACTCTGAAATTCAAAAGGCGGAAATACAAAAGGCGGGCTGCCCGGCGCGCGGTTCACGCTGGCGCCTCCGGATAGCCCGTCCGCAAAAAGGTTGCCCCCATTATAACGGCGTCTTCGCTCCCGCGATAAGACCCCAAAAAAACAAATGCTTGGCCGGTTCCCGACTCGCCGCCGTCAAGAGCAGGGCTTGACGCCCCAGCCCTTGCGTCCGCGCCAGCAGGAGAAATCCTCCTTCACCGAGCGTATGGTCCACACATTGCCTTCGCGGCTGAGCTGGAAACGCTGGCGCATGCCCTTGACGCTGTCGTCCATCAGGCCTTCGCGCAGCAGCGCGATGCTGGCCTGGTCGAAGGCTTCCGGCTGACTGGTCTGGATCACTTTCAGGCTGCGGTATTCGAACTGGCCGTCCTCGCCCAGCCGGTTCTTGGCGAAGCGCAGCACCACTTCCAGCGGCAGTTCGCCGGGCTGGCCGGCGAAGGGGAAACGCGCTTCGTCGCTATAGGCGGAGGCGGCGGCGGGAATCGCGGCCAATGCGGCCGCGGCGCAAAGAAGGATGGTTTTCAATTGCCATGCTTTCCGTGTTGAAAGCCTGGTTCGACCCGTCAATGCGTCAAATAGTTGCGCTGGCTTAGAACCTGTTCAAAGTCTGCTGCGCTTCAGCGATACGGCGTTAAAAACAAGCTCAAAATGCTCATGTACCACGTGTACATTCCGCTTTTCCGCTTGTTTTCGCCTTGTCTCGCTCTTGCTCGCGAGACTTTGAACAGGCTCTTAGACCCGGCCGGCCAGGTGCGCGTCGCGGAAACGCTCCAGTTGCCGCAGCAGCGCCTCGAGTATGCCCGGCTCCCACAAAGAGTGGCCGGCGGCTTCCACCAGTTCGTAATGCGCTTGCGGCCAGGCCTGGGCCAGCCGCAGCGCGGTGGCCGGCGGGCAGACCACGTCGTAACGGCCTTGCACGATGGCGGCGGGAATGTGACGAATGCGCGCCAGCCCGGCCAGCAGCGCGCCCTCCGGCAGAAACACGCGGTTGACGAAGTAATGCGCCTCCAGCCGCGCCAGCGACAGCGCCACGTATTCGCTGCCGGCGCGTTCGGCGGCGTCGGCATTGGGGCGCAGCGCGACGCAAGCGCCCTCGTAGCGGCCCCAGGCGCGGCAGGCCGGCAGATGCACCGCCGGGTCCGGATCGGTCAGGCGTCGATAGTAGGCGGCCAGCAGGTCGCCGCGCTCGGCTTCCGGTATCGGCGCGACGAAGCGCTGCCACTCCTCCGGGAAAAACTGGCCCATGCCGTGCAGGAACCAGTCGATCTCGCGGCGCTCGCCCAGGAAGATGCCGCGCAGGATCAGGCCGCTGACGCGCTCTGGATGCGCCTGGGCGTAAGCCAACGCCAGCGTGCTGCCCCAGGAGCCTCCGAACACCAGCCAGCGCTCGATGCCCAGCTGCTCGCGCAGCCGTTCTATGTCCGCCACCAGGTGGGCGGTGCTGTTGTCGCGCAGCTCGCCGCGCGGCGAGGAGCGGCCGCTGCCGCGCTGGTCGAACAAGACCGCGCGGTAGAAGGCGGGGTCGAACAACTGACGGCAGGCCGGCACGCAGCCGTCGCCGGGCCCGCCGTGCAGATAGAGTAGCGGGTAGCCTTGCGGCTGGCCGCACTGCTCCCAGTACATGGTATGCAAGCCGTCGAGCGCCAGCATGCCGCTGGCAAACGGTTCTATCGGCGGATACAGCATGGCCTCTCCATCATAAAGTTCGACTCCCTAACCGCGCAGCAGGCTATACAACATCTCACTCGCCATCGTCGCCATCAAGGCGGCGAACACCTGCTTCAAACGAGCCACCGGCAGCTTGTGCGCGGCGCGCGCGCCCAGCGGTGCCATCAGCACCGTCATCAGCATCAGCGCCAGCATCGCCGGCAGGTAGATAAAGCCCAGGGAGCCGGCCGGCAAGCCGGTCACGCCCCAGCCGCTGTAGAGATAGCCGACGGCGCCGGACACGGCGATGGGCCAGCCCAAGGCCGCGCTGGTGGCGATGGCGGTATGCACCGGCACATTGCACCAGCTCATATAGGGCACGCTCATCGATCCGCCGCCGATGCCGACCCAGCTGGAAATCATGCCGATCGCACCGCCGGCGCCCCACTGCCCGGCCTGGCCCGGCATTCCGCGGCTGGCTTGCGGCCGGAGGTTGAAGAACATCTGCACCGCAACCAGATAGGCGTAGCCGACGAAGAACCATTTCAGCGCCAGCCCGGAGATCGCGCCGGCGATCAGACTGCCCAGCAAGGTTCCAACCACCATCGCCGGCGCCATCGCTCGCACAATGCGCCAGTCCACCGCGCCCTTTTTGTGATGCGCGCGCACGCTGGACAGGCTGGTGAACACCATTACCGCCAGCGAGGTGCCCACCGCCAGATGCTGTGCATGGTCGCCGCCCAAATGCGCGGCGGACAAGACCCCCAGCACCACCGGCACGATGACCAAACCGCCGCCGACGCCGAGCAGGCCGGCCAGAAAACCGGCCACCGCGCCGCAGGCCAGCAGCGTCAGCAATAAGGGCAGGCTCAGCATGCCAGCAACTGTTCAGTGATGTAGCGCCATTCATCCTCGCTCAGCGGGGTGATGGACAGCCGGTTACCGCGCTTGAGCACCGTCATCTCAGCCAGCGGCGGGTGCTGGCGCAGCTCGGCCGGAGACAGCAGCCGGGTCTTGCGCAGGAAGCGCACATCCACCGCCAGCCAGCGCGGCGCGTCGGACGCGGACTTGGGGTCGTAATACGGGCTTTCCGGGTCGAACTGGCTGGAGTCCGGATGCGCGGCGGCGGCGATTTCCGCCAGGCCGGCCACGCCCGGCTCCGGGCAGGACGAGTGCCAGAACAGCAGCCGGTCCCCCACTTTCATGCCGTCGCGCATAAAATTGCGCGCCTGGTAATTGCGCACGCCAGTCCACTCGAACAGGCGTTCGGGCTCGGCGGCGAGATCGTCGATAGAGGTATCGTCCGGTTCGGACTTCATCAGCCAGTAGCGCATGGGCAATGTCTGTTAATCAGTGGTGGAAAGAGTTAACGCTTGCTCAATCTTACTGGAAAGATTGCCGTTTATGCTGACATTGGCATCCCAAGGGGATATGGCGACGAAATGCGCGTACCAAGGACAAGGATGAAGATCATGAAAACCCGAGCCAAACAATGTCTGCTGGGCCTGGCGCTGGCCGCCGGCTTGAGCGCTTGCGTCGTGGAACCGCCCAGGGTGGCGCTGAGTCCGGTGGTGATCAGACCCGCCCCGGTGGTGGTGACGCCGGTTTACGGCTATTACTACGGCGGCCGCCACGATTGGCGTTGATGTCGCGCCTGCTCACACCGCTCGCAGATACAGCCAGCCGCCCAGCAAGGCCAGATTCGCGGCCGTGCCGCACCAGAACAGCAGCCGGAACGGCTGCTTGACGGTCTTGTGACGGAACAGCCGGCGCGCGATCAAGCCGCCGGGCCAGCCGCACAAGGCGCCGAGCCACAGCAGCCGGGCCTCAGGCGTGCGCGGTCCGCCACGCTGCGCCGCTCGCTTATCGCGCCAGTACAGCGCAAAGCACAGCAGGCTCAGGGCCAGATACAGCCACACCGCTACCCACTCCAGCCGCCCCAACAGGGCCAGCACCGGCAAAACGGCCAGGAAGACCATGGCTAGCGGCATGCGGGGCTCAAAGGCAGCCGGCGCAAGCCGGATTCGGTCAATAGATAATCGAGCCGGATGTCCCAGGGCTCGCGCGGCACGCGCTCGACGCGTTGGCAGTCGTAGGCCACGCCCACCAGCAAGGGTTTGCCGAACTGGCGCGCGCGCTGACGAAAAGCCAGCGTGGTGTCGTAAAAACCGCCGCCCTGCCCCATGCGGTAGCCCTCGTCGTCGATGGCCAGCAGCGGCACGAACAGCACGTCCAGCCGTTCGGCGCGCAGCGCCGGGCCGTCGTATTCGGCGATCCGGTAGCGCGGATGCAGATACCAGCGGTCCGCCGCGCCCAGGCGGCTGAACCACAGCCGGCGGCCGCGCCGCGGAATCTGCGGCAGATACACTTCCGCGCCGCGCCACAGCGCGACGCTCATCAGGATTTCCAGATCCAGTTCCGAGCCAGCGGCCAGATAGGCGCCAACGCGCTTGCCGCGCTTGAGCAGCCGCGACGCATGGCGGGCGATCGCGCGCATTGCGTCCAGGCGGTAGCCGCGGCTCAAGGCCTGGCGCGCGCGACGAATCCGCCGACGCAAAGCGGGCTTATCCTGAGCTGGGGTAACGGCGGGAGATGCGGTCATGGCGGGAGCGGGAGCCCCCGCGAGTGTCGTTCGGGCAAAATTCGCTTGTACCCTGTTTCCAGGGAGGGCCGCCTGCCAGCCATTTCGGGCGCGTCTCCAAGAGGGGACGCGACACGCCCATGACTCACGCTAGCAGCCTGAAGCGAACGCATTGGTACAAAGGAATTGTGTGCCTTCACAAACACCGCAGGGGGTACTGACCTTGGTGTTCGCCAGCGACGCTTAAAACAGCGCTTGCTGACTTTCGCGGAGCGCCTGGTCGGCGGCTTCGCTCATGCTGCGTATTTTACGCTGAAACGCCGCCATCTCCAAGCCCTCTCCCACTTTTGTCTTCAACAAATCGTGGGCGATGTTCAGCGCGGCCATGATGGCGATCTTGTCGGCGTCCATCACCTTGCCGTGCTGCTGGATCATTTCGATCTTGCCGGCCAGCAGGCGCACCGCCTCTTGCAGCGTTTCCTTTTCTTCCGCCGGGGTGCCGATGGTGAAAGAACGCCCCAGCAGTTCGATTTCTACCTGAGCCACGTCGCTCATTCCGCGTCCTCCGATGCCTTGGGCAGCCTCTCGACCAGAGCCGCCACCCGCGCGCGGGTTTCGTTGACTCTGAAGTTCAACTCCGCATTGTCCCGCAGCGCTTCCGACAGCGCTTCGGCAAAGCGGCCGTTTTGCGTTTCAAGCTCGCGAATGCGGGCCACCAGCGCCGTTACCCGCGACTCGAGATATTCCAGTTCCTTGTCCATGGCGGCGAGGATAGCCGGCGCTCACTTGGCCGTCAAACCCAGCCGCTGCCGCGCTGTGTCCAGCGCGAGACACAGCGCGGCGGCGCCGTCCACCAGCCGCGGGCCAGGCACCACCATGGCATCGCCCGGCAGGGCGAACAACGCGTTGCCGGCCACCGCCGGCAAGGCCGGCCAGCGCCGCCAGCTCCGCAGGCTGGCTTCATCGCCGGCCAGGATGGCCTGCGGCCGCGCGGCCACCACGGTGGCGGCGGACACTTGCGGCGCCGGCAGCCGAACATCGCCAAACACATTGACGCCGCCGCACAGACTGATCAGCGGCCCCATGAAGCTTTGATCGCTGACGGTGAAGATGGGCATCTGACTGACTTGGTAGAACACCCGCACCGGCGCGCGCGCGCCATAGCGCTGGCGCAGATCCGCCAGCCGCTGACGGTAACTTGCCGCCGCCTTGCCTGCGGCGGCGTCCACGCCGGCCAGCCTGCCCAGCGCCAGCATTTCCTTGGCCACATCGTCCGGCTGCAAGGGGTGACTGAGATAAACCGGGATGCCCAGGCTGCGCACGCGCTCCAGTTCACGCGGCGCACCGCCGTCGCTCCAGGCCACCACCAGGTCCGGTCGCTGCCGCATCACCGCTTCCAGGCTGAAACCGGTGAAGCTGCCCACCCGCGGCAAGCGCTTGGCGGCCTCCGGATGGTTGCTGTACTCGACGGTGGCCACCAGCTTGTCGCCGGCGCCTATCGCATACAACATTTCCGTGGCGTGCGGCACCAGGGTCAGAATCCTTTGCGCCGGCTGCGCCAGCGTGATGGTCTGGCCGCTGCCGTCCTGGGCGCTGACCGCCGCCATCGCCGGCAGCGCGCCCAGCAACAACACCAAAGCCAACAGCCGTTTCATGCCTCGCCTTTCAATATCAGCGGCAAACCGCAGGCCACCAGCGTCACTCGCTGACAGACCGCCGCCACCGCTTGGTTCAAACGCCCCAACTCATCGACGAAGCATCGGGTCTGGGCATTGGCCGACACCACGCCCCAGCCGATTTCATTGCTGACCAGCAGCACCTCGCCCTGGACACAAGTCAATGCCGCCAGCAGCGCGGCGCGTTCCTGTTCGAAACCGGCGGCGTCGAAACCGCCGTCCTCGTCGAAGAAGCGCATCAGCCACATACCCAGGCAGTCGATCAGCAGCAGGCCGCCGGCCACGTCGTGACGCAGCAGCTCCGCGCCCAGCCCACGGCCGGCCTCCGCTTGCGACCACTCAGCCGGACGCCGCTGACGATGGTGCTCGACGCGGGCGGCGAACTCGACGTCGCCGCGCAACTCCGCCGTGGCCAGATAGCAGACCGGACCGGGATGGGCCAGGGCCAGGGTTTCGGCGTAGCGGCTCTTGCCGCTGCGCGCGCCGCCGCTGATCAGGTGGGGCATGGCTTAAAACTGATACGTCACAGCCGCCTGAAAGTTGCGGCCATTAGATGGGTACAAGGCGATATCGCCGGTCTTTGCATTAGCATTGGCATAACTTGCATAGCGCTTGTCCAGCAAATTGTTGACGCTGAAGCTCGCCGACACGTTCTTGTCGAAACGATAGTTATATTTTGCATTCAACAAGGTATAAGCCGGTAACTTTCCAGGGAAGATATTCTGTTGATCATTGTCATATACCTGCTCAGAAACATACTGAGCAGCCAATGCTAAACGATGACTGTCGGTAACTTTCCAACTGCCGGCAAGATTAGCTGTCAACTTTGGCACCATGGGAATGGTATTGCCAGCAATCCCAAACCCTGATCGGAATGTGGCTTGCGTCCAAGTCAAATTAGCATTGAGATCAACAGATGGCGACACTTTGAGCTTACCTTCCAGTTCTACCCCTTGATGACGGGTTTCTGGCAAATTAGTATTTACTCCAAATGTTCCAACAAGCTTAAGAAAAGCTATCTCATTCTTCAGATCATTCCTGAAAGCCGCAGCCTTGACATAGGCAGCCTCATTGCTCCACTCCACACCGATTTCTTTATCATGAGACTGTTGGGGCACCAACGGTCCACCACTGGTATACACAACCTCATCTGCGTTCCCAAGACGGAAACTTTGCCCCATTCGCGCATAAACAGACCATGCAGGGTCCAATTTTTGCTTAATCCCCAAAGACCACGCATGCAAGCTCGTATCAATTGTTGACAACCGTTCGCCATTATTGCTTGTTACGGTATCGTCAACCTTCTGCTGACGCCCGCCCACCAAAATACTGGTATCGCCCCACGGTTTGAATTGGCCCTCCAGAAAGTAGCCTACACGCTTCTGAGCAGCAGTACTGCCACCCTGAACCGTCATATTTCCATTCAACCAATCAGCTCCCGCTGTCAACTCATGCCGGCCCACAGGCAACACGTAACGTACCGAGCCACTAGTTTCCCCAAGGTCACGCTTGTCCGAGTAGCTATACGCGGCGTAGTAGGCAAAACTTTCCTTATTACGTCTCGCGATATCGACATATACCGTTCCCTTGCTCAATTCTTGGCTCAAAGAAACCCCACCACTCGTGGTCTGCAACGTCATGTAATCGCCAGGGTTGGTCGTAGCCGTTGGATTATTTGCCAAGGGATCCAAACCCTTGCTTGAGTTAGCCAGCAAATATCCCGGCAGACGCAGTCCCTGGCTCGCCGTTTTCGCAAACAGCTTGATATCGCCACTGGCGCGCTTCAACGTCAGCGTAACGCCGCCATTGTCGTTACGCTCAGCATTATTTTGTCGGTAATTGTCCGTTTTCAGCGACTGAACATAACCATCAAAAGCAACAAACTGGTTGGCAGCCTGCAGATTGGCATCCAATTGCTGCAGATCATAGCTCCCACCAGTCAGAGTCACACGGCCACTCAGGCCCTGCCCTACCCCTGATCGGGTGATAATATTGATTACCCCTCCGGTGGCGCCCCCACCGTAAGCCACTCCACCCACACCACGAACGATTTCGATTCGTTCAATACTTGCCAGCGCTACAGAGCCAAGATTGACCGCAGCCAGGTCATTGGTGTTTTGGCGCACCCCGTCAACCAAGATCAACGTATTGCTGCTAGCTGTCACCCCAAACCCGCGTAGATCTACCACAGAGGAAGCATTCGAACCGCTGCTGTTAAAAACATGGATGCCAGCATACTCAGATAGAACCTCCTGCACTGTGCGAGCCGTGCTATTGGCAATATCGGAGCTAGTCACCACCGTAACATTGGCCGGCACATCTGCGACCTTTTGTGGTACGCGGCCCGCCGTCACAATCACCGGATCACCGGCGAACTCGGGCACATTGGCGGCATAGGCCTGGCCGGCGCAAGCCAGCGAAACCAGCAGCGCGCATTGTTGGGGCTTGAACATGAAACACACTCCACTTTTATGATCTGGCCGCCGCGGCGGCATTTTCAGGAAGAGTGCGAAGAAGGCATGAAAAGGGGGACGCCGCGGCAGAGCGCCGGGCCGTCTGTCGGATCGCCTCCCCGCGATACTCCAGTGCGGCCGCCTTCCGGGCGGCCCTGAACGCGCGCGTCATCCTGCGTGGGAGCGCGCGTCGGCAGGCCGGTCTCCGGGCTCAGCCATGCGGCGATGCGCCTTCCCATCCAATGGACAGTGGCGCTTGCATCGCCAGGACGTTTCGCGCTGCTTCAATGATTCGCCAATCAAGCACGGCTCAATCAAACAGCTTCACACGTCAGGCCTTACCGTTGCGGGGGCAGCGCCGGTTTTGCACCGGCTTCCCGTTTCATCCACGCCATTGAGACGCGGACACCTGCTAGGCTCTGGATTATACCGGAGTCCATCCCGGCGGAATGGCGCCAAAAGAAATATGTTTAGTTAGGATCAAATCACCCACGGCACGCGGGTTGCCCCCGTGCCGGGCTATCGCTTAAAGTCGCCGCTGTATCAAAACCTCATTCAGGCTGGAGCTGGCCACCTCATGACACAGACCGACACCTTCCGCTCTCCCGATTCCGCCGCCTACCAGGCCGCCCGCGCGCGCCAGGCCACGCTGACCAAGCCGGCCGGCAGCCTGGGCCGGCTGGAGGAGCTGGCCTGCCGCTTCGCCGCCTGGCAGGGCAAGACCTGCCCGGACGCGCTGCGGCCGGCGATCACGGTTTTCGCCGGCGACCATGGCGTCACCGCCGAAGGCGTTTCCGCCTATCCCTCGGTGGTGACCGGCGAGATGGTGCGCAATTTCGCCAACGGCGGCGCCGCCATCTGCGTGCTGGCGCAAAGCCTGGGCGCGCGGCTGGAGGTGGTGGACGCCGGCGTGCTCAGCGATGTCTCGGCGCTGCCCATCGTCCATGCCAAAGTGCGGGCCGGCACCGGTAATCTGGCCAGGGAGGCCGCGATGACGCCGGCACAGGCCGAAGCCGCGCTGGAAGTGGGCCGGCAGGCCGCGCGCCGGGCTCTGGCCAGCGGCGCCAACCTGCTGATCGCCGGCGACATGGGCATAGGCAATACCACCGCGTCCGCGGCGCTGATCTGCCGACTGGCCCAATTGCCACCGGAACGCATTGTCGGCCGCGGCACCGGGCTGGACGAGGCCGGACTGGAAATCAAACGCCGGGTGGTGCGCACCGCGCTGGCCCGCGTCGCCGAGCGTCAACTGTCGGCGCTGGAAACGCTGACCGAGCTGGGCGGCCTGGAAATCGCCGCCATGGCCGGCTTTTATCTGGAGAGCGCCCAGCACGGCGTGCCGGTGCTGGTGGACGGTTTCATTTCCAGCGCCGCCGCGCTGTGCGCCCATGCGCTGGAGCCGCGGCTGGGCGATTGGCTGCTGGCCAGCCACCGCTCGGAGGAAACCGGTCACTTGCTGGCCTTGCACGCCTTGAAGCTGGAGCCGGTGTTGGACCTGGGCATGCACCTGGGCGAAGGCTCCGGCGCCGCGCTGTGCGTGCCGCTGCTGCAGATGGCCATCCACCTGCACAATGAGATGGCGACCTTCGCCGAGGCCGGCGTCACCGGTAAGGCGGAATGAACCCGTATACGCTCACCCTGCTGCGCCATGGGGAGATCGACCATGCCGGCCGGCTGATAGGCAGCGGCGATCTGCCGCTGAACGCCTTGGGGCAAGCGCAGATGGCGCAGAGTTGGCAGCGCATTTGCTCGCTGGCCCCAGTCACCGCGATCGCCAGTTCGCCCTTGCAGCGCTGCCGAGAGTTCGCGGTGCAGCATGCCTTGCACGGCTCGCTGACACTGAAGGTGGACCCGCGCTTCGCCGAGATGGACTTTGGCGATTGGGACGGCATGGCGGTGCAGGTGCTGGCGCAGCATTACCCGGACTGGCGCGCCAAGCTGGCAGCCGGAGAACTGACGCCGCCGGGCGGCGAAGCCTATGAAGGCTTCCGCACCCGGGTATTGGCCGGTCTGGCCGAGTGGATGACCACGGCCAGCGGCAGCCACCGGGTGCTGGTCACCCACGGCGGCGTGATCACCACCTTGCTGGCGGAACTGCTGGGCACCGATTTCTCGGTGGCCAAGCTGATGACGGTGCAACGCGGCGGCTTTGCCCAACTGTCCATCCTGGAAGGGCATCCCGCCTACCTGATGCGTTTGGAGGCGCCGTGCGCGGATTGATCCTGGCGCTGCAGTTCCTGACCCGCCTGCCCACGCCGCAGTTGCGCGAATTCAAGCCGGAATGGCTGGCCGACAGCGCGCGCTGGTTCGCCGCGGTGGGCTTGATCGTCGGCGCGCTGTTGCTGGCGGCGCTGGCGCTGGGCCGCGGCAGCGATCCCTGGCTGGCCGCGCTGCTGGCGCTGCTGATGTGGACCTGGGTCACCGGCGGCCTGCATCTGGACGGCTTGGGCGACCTGGCCGACGCGCTGGGCGCCGCGCACCGCTCGCGCGAGCGTTTCTTCGAAGTGCTGAAAGATCCTCATGTCGGCAGCTTCGGCGCGCTGGCGCTGATCCTGGCCGTTACCTCCAAACTGGTGCTGCTGATGCTGCTGGCCAAGCAGCCGGCGCTGCCCTGGGGCCTGTTGCTGATCCCCGCCTGGTGCCGTTGCTTCGCGCTGTATTGGTCGGCCAGCTTGCCGGCGATCGCGCCCGGCAGCGGCGAACGCTTCGCCTGGCGCCGCCACTGGCCCAGCCTGGCCGTCAACACCGTGCTGCTGGCGGCGCTGTCCGCCTGGCTGGCTCCGACATTGTTGCTGGCGCCATTGGCGGCGCTGGCCTGGCGCTTCTTTCTGCTGCGTAAGCTGGGCGGCATGACCGGAGACTGCCTGGGCGCGGGCATAGAGTTGTGCGAAATCGGCCTCATGCTGCTGTTGGTGGTCCGCTGGCCGGCTTTCTAGCGGCACTGCAACGATTCCGCCATTTCTCCGTCATCCGGCGGTGATGCGACGCGGGAATACTGGCGGCGTCGTCTTCGCATGGAGCCGCCATGGCCCACCTGGAAATCAGCTGTGAACGCGACCGGCTGGACCGCGGCATGATACTGGGCTTCCTGAGCCAGACCCACTGGGCGCAAGGCTTGACGCCGACGCAGCTGGACAAGGCCATCGCGCACTCGCTGGTGTTCGGCGCCTACCGCGGGCAGCGGCAGTTGGGCTTTGCCCGCATCGTCACCGACTACGTCAGCTTCGCCTATCTATCCGATGTATTCGTGCTGGCCGAGGCCCGCCGCCTCGGCGTCGGCCGCGCGCTGATGGACGCGGCGCTGGCCCACCCCGAACTACAGCAGCTGCGGTGCTTTCTGCTGGTATCGCGCGATGCGCGCCCCTTCTATCGCCGGCTGGGCTTCGCCGAGCTGCGCAACGGCGAGCGCTATATGGAGCTGCGCCGCGAGCCGGCGGCCTTGCCGGCGCGCGCCTGGTCCTGGTTCCGCGCAAATAAAAACGCTGCTTGATGAGAGCGGCGTTCTTGCAGGCAGCAACGATTTAAAACGTGCCGGCCAGCTTCTTGTTGCGCATCAGGCACAGCATGTCACAGGCCAGATGCGCGGCGGCGATGGCGGTCACTTCGCTGTTATCGTAAGCGGGCGCCACTTCCACCACATCCATGCCGACAATGTTCAAATCGCCAAGATTGCGCACGATCTTCAATGCCTGGGCGCTGCTGAGGCCGCCCGGAACCGGGGTGCCGGTGCCAGGCGCGAAAGCCGGATCCAGACAGTCGATGTCGAAGGTCAGATAGACCGGGCTATCCCCTATCACTTCCTTGATGCGCGCGATGGTAGCATCCACGCCATTGTCATGCACCCAGGGCGCGTCCAGCACATTCATGCCCATGAAGTCGTCGTTCCAGGTGCGGATGCCCACTTGCACCGACTTCTTGGGATCGACCAGACCATCCTTCACCGCCTTGTAGAACATGGTGCCGTGGTTCAGGCTGTCCGGCTCGTCGTCCGGCCAGGTGTCGCAGTGGGCGTCGAAGTGCAGCAGCGCCAGCGGCTTGCCGTATTTCTCGGCGTGCGCGATCAGCAGCGGGTAGGTGATGAAATGATCGCCGCCAAAGGTCAGCATCTTGGCGCCGGACGCCAGGATAACGCGCGCGTGCTCGACGATGGAGGGCTTGATGGTCAGCGGATTGTGCGCGTCGAACCAGCAATCGCCATAGTCGATCACCGCCAGGTCGTCGAAGGGATTGAAGCCCCAGGGGAAGGGAGGCAGCTCGGCCAGCTGTACGCTGGCGGCGCGGATCGCCTGCGGACCCAGCCGCGCGCCGGAGCGGAAGGTGGTGGACAGATCCAGCGGAATGCCGGATACCACCACGTCTGCGCCGCTCAGGTCTCGGCTGTAGTTGCGGCGCATGAAGGACAGCACGCCGGCATAGGTGTTTTCAATGGAGGAGCCGTACAAGCCCTGACGGCGGATCGCGCCATCGCCGTAAATGGTTTCGCTCATGAATACTCTCCGTGAGAGAGTACGCCGGACTCAGGCGTTCCGACGATTACCGTCCATCTTGCACAGCCGACGGCTTGAGGCTGCCGCCCCCCTTGGGGCGTAAGCCCGGAGTTTGTCGCGATGCGCGCGGGCGCACAAGAGCCAATCGAATCAATGGCTTTCCAGCTGGATACGCCACAGCCGGAAACGCAGCCTCACGTCGTACCAGACCGGCCTCAAGCCCAGCAGAAACAAGAGCAGCGCCAGCGGCAGGGTAAAGCTGTATCCCATGTGCTTGAAGCCCAGCGCGCCAACCACGCCACCACCGAAAAACGACAGCAGGATCAGCAGATAGGTGCGCAATTTGGCCCGGTTGGCGCGCACATCCTTAACCTTGGGCATGCTTTCCCGGCCGTAGTAGCTGAGCTTGGCCAGTTCGATGCCAATGTCGGTGGCGATGCCGGTCATGTGGGTACTGCGCAACAGCCCGCCGGACAGCTTGGTGACGATGGTATTGTGCATGCCCATGATGAAACACAGCAGCATCACCGTCAGCGGAGTGAAAAAGCCCTTGTGCAGCGACAAGCCGGCGCCCAGCAGGCCGAACAACAACAACAGGCCGGCCTCTTCCATCATCGATACGCCGTAGCCGCCGCGCAGCCGCTGCCGACGCGCCCACAGGATCAACCAGGAACTGTGCATCGCACCGGCGATAAAGCACAGCAGCATCACCAGCAGGGACAGGCCCAGCGTCACCTCGCCCAGCGCGAACTCGTCGGCCATGCCGGAGATGATGCCGGACATATGCGAGGTGTAGCGATGCACGGCGAGAAAGCCGCCGGCATTGAGCGCGCCGGCGATAAAGGCCATTGACCACCCCAACTGCCGCAAAATGCGGTCATTGAAGCGGCCCCGGTCCAATAGCCGGGTGATGCTGGTTCTTCTGAACATATCCTGCTGACGAAATGAACAACGGCGACCAGAGGCCGCCGTCATCGGGGAAATGAAGACACTGCGCCTGCGCCCTTGGCGCGGGCGATGCCTGATAGTGCATCTCCGCGCCGCGGCTGGCAAGCAGTCAGATCAAGAAGCCGGCCTCAGGCGCAGGATTTCAGCCCGATTCCCGGCGTCAGCCGCTTTTGCAGGGACTTGAGCTTGTCCGCCTGCTGCGCGTCCAGCGTCTTGAAGCTCAGCGTGGTCTTGCTCGTCTTCTGCCCCTTCTGCTGCACCAGCGCCTTGTCGTAGCCCGCCGCCTTCAAACGCGCGGCCAAGGCCTTGGCCGCGTCTTCCTTGCCAAACAGCCCCAGCGACAAATGGCCCTTGAAATCGTCATTCTTGACGATGTAGTTGTCGAAGCCCTTGCCCTTCAGCTCCGACGACAGGGTCGAGGTTTCCGCCTGAGTCGCCAGTGGCGGGTAATACACCCAGAAGCGACCGCTAGCGGCGGCTTCTTCCTTGCTGGCTTCGCTCAACTGGCCGGCCTTGAGCTTGAGCTGCGGCACCCCGCCTTTGACCCGGGACAGCAACTTGTCGTCCAGCGGCCCCCATTGCAGGCAGACCGCGGCAGCTTCCGCAGCCTTCACCGGCTCGGGCTTGGCCTCGGATTTGAGCTCCGGCTTGGCAGCGGCCGGCTTGGCCTCGACCTTGGCCAATGCTTTAGGCGCCGACGCTTCCGCCGTCTTGGGCTTGGCGGCAACAAGCTTGTCAGCCTTGGGCGCGGAAGATTCGCGCAGCGGCTCCGCCGCCGGAGCGGACGCGACCGGCGCGGAAGCCGCATTCGGCTTCCAGTTCACGGGCAGCAACTTGACCAGCTCCGGGCTCACTTCCTGCGCCCGCACGTCAACCGGCGGACGCTGCTTGAACGAGCCATACATCGCCACCAGCAGATTCAGCACCACAACCAAGGCTAGGAACCACTTCATTTTTCGTCGGCCACCCTTAACAGACCCAATAACACCAGATTATCCACGATCTCGACCGGCCCGGCGAGCCAAGGCGCCAAGCGCGCGGCATCGCCTCCGGTCAACAGCACCCGCACCGAAGCGCGGCCGGTATGCATCTGCAACTGCCTGCGCTGGGACTCCACCGCACCGGTCAGCGCGTATACCGCGCCACTGGCCAGCGCATCCTCGGTACCCTGCGGAAACGGCGTCACCACGCCGGCGGGACGGTCCAGATTAGCGGTATTGCGCGCCAGGCTGCTCAGCATCAGATTCAGACCGGGCAAAATCAGCCCGCCCAGATAATCGCCTTCGGCGGTCAATGCCTCCACGGTCAAGGCGGTCCCGGCACAAGCGACGATCACATCGTCCTGATGCAGCTGCCGCGCGGCCAACACCGCCAGCCAGCGATCCGCCCCCTGCTCGGCCGGATTACGATATTGGTTGCGCACATCGCCAAAATCCGACTCTGCCCGCACCCACTGCAATCGGCAGGGCGCGGCCGCTTCCAAGCCGCGCGCCACATCGGCACGCGCCACCGACGCGCCCCAGGCGGCCGTGATCGGCCATTGTCGCCAGACTTCAGCCAGGCTGGCGATGTCGCCATGCTCCACCGCGCCCTGGGCCAGCCAGCCACGGCCATCATGCACCGCCCATTTGACCCGGCTATTACCGGCATCGATCAACAGCTTCATGCCAGCTTCCTCAAGCTCACTTCACCGGCGTGGTAGATTTTCATGCCTTCCGTGGTCTCCACCATCAGCGCGCCGCTGTCGGCCACGCCGCGCGCCACGCCTTCCACTGGCTCGCCATGGGAGAAACGCAAGCACACCGGCGCATCCTGATGCGCCGACAAACCCATCCACTCCTCGCGCAGCGGCACAAAGCCATTGCGGTCGAAATTGCCCAACACCAGATGCAATTCGTTCAACAATTCGGCCAGCAGCGCGCTGCGCGTCAACTGAACGCCGGCATCCGCCAGACAGGCCACAGGCTGATCCACATCGCCCGGCTCGCTCACATTCATGCCAATGCCGATCACCACTGCAGTGGGGCCGAGCGCGTCGCCGGACAATTCGATCAGAATGCCCGCCAACTTGCGCTCGTTCAACAACACATCATTCGGCCACTTCAAGGCCACCGGCGCGCCAAGCCGGCGCAGCGCGCGCGCCAAGGCCACCCCCACCGCCAGCGACAAGCCGGCCAGTTGGGACAGGCCACGCTCGAAACGCCACAACAGCGAGAAAGTCAGGCCCGACCCCAAACGCGCCTGCCAACGCCGACCCAGCCGGCCACGGCCCGAGGTCTGCAACTCCGTCGCCAGCACCAGGCCATGCAGGCCACCGCTGGCGGCGCGCGCCAGCAACTGGGTATTGGTGGAATCCGTGCGCTCCGCCACCGCCAGCGTAAAGGTGTCCGCCGCCACCTCATCCAGACCGTTGCGGATATCCGCCACATCCAGCCATTGAAACGGCGCCTCCAGCCGGTAACCCTGACCGCGCACGCTGAATACGGTGACGCCCAGATCCTGCTGAATGGAGTGCACCGCCTGCCAGACCAGGGTGCGGGAACAGTCCAGCTCTCTGGCGATGTCCTCGCCGGAATGAAAACGGCCATCGGCGAGACGGCGCAGCACGGCGAAAGCGTGCTCGCTCACTGCTTGGCCTCGTTGGCCCGTATCTTGTGCAAGGTGGCGGTGGTCGACGTATCGAACAGAAAAGGGATGGAGTGCACCGTACCGCCACGGGCCAGGGTTTCGGCGCTGCCGACGATCTTGTCCGGCGTCCAGTCGCCTCCCTTGACCAAGACATCGGGCCGCACTTGCTCGATCAATTGCGCCGGAGTGTCTTCGTCAAAGCAGATCACCAGACTGACGCTTTCCAAGGCGGCCAATACCGCCGCGCGGTTATCCTGATGATTGATGGGGCGGTCGTCCCCCTTGCCCAGCCGACGCACCGATGCATCGGTATTCAAGCCCAGCACCAGGCTGGCGCCCAAGGCACGCGCTTGCGCCAGATAGGTCACATGGCCACGATGCAAGATATCGAAACAACCATTGGTGAACACGATGGGGCGCGGCAAGGCCGCCAGCTTGTCCGCCAGTTGTTCCTGGGTGCAGATTTTATTTTCGAACGACGGTGTCGGATAAGACATCGGACTCCTTCAAACTTGGCAATAGCCCCAGGCGCCGCCTACCAGCAGCGGCCCCGGGCATCAAGTTGCGAAGGATACCACAGCGCCCGGCCCTTGCCCGCAAGCACCGGCGATCCGACGCCCCGAACGCAACAAAGCCTCCCCGAGGGGAGGCTTCCGTGTCGGCGTTTCCACCGCGCC